>JAYUEU010000399.1:0-9511 GCA_043739065.1 Synechococcales cyanobacterium
GATCGAGTGTTCTTTGCATTGCTTTAGACTGTGGTTTTCTAAAACTGTCGGTCTTATCAGCATTTTTAAAGGGTGCGAAGGTTCCTGTACATCCCGTCATCGCAGTCACCTTATCATTACCAATTTTATAGTGAAAAAAGTAGCTCGGAGGACGACTAGAACGTGCGCTGAGAGCCACAACAGCGATCGAATTTAGATCCAAATTAACTCGTTCTCCTGTGGAAGCAATTCCTTGATATTCCCAATCAATATCTCGGGCAAAGGCTGGAAGATGGACGATCGCGAGAGAAAGTATAGAAATGCTACTGAGAATAGTGAGTCGGTGAAGTTGGCGCATATTTTTGGGCGTGTAAGTAAGGTTAACAAAGTGGGAGAAGAGTATAAGAATTGCAGGCTTTTTATCTGACATCTATTACTATGTTGATAGATCTTATAATTTCGGAACGATCATTCAATTAACTGGACAGGTAATAATGCAACCTTTTGGCCAAACAGAAATCAAATCCCCACGAACCCAACCCGAAGCCTGATTCGGGAATATTACGTAATACCAGGGGTAGCCGTCTTCACTGCGTTTGGATTTCCCCACCACGACCAAATCGCCCTTCGTACCCGTATGTAAAACTTCACTACTACGACGGGGAGCCGATCGGAGATTAATCACATCATCCTCATCCCCCATTAATGTTCCATAGGTCTGATTACTCGCATTAAACCGGACCAACGAGTCACTTACCCAGCCTTCCGTTTGAAATCGTCCATTGGTTTTAACATAGTACCAATATCCACGATAGCGCTCTTGAGAATTAACAATCTTCAAGACTTCAATGGATGTCCCAACGGGTAAACCATCAATTCGAGAAGAATTCATAGATGGTCCCGATCGTAGATTGGCTTCAATATCGATCGTTGCAGGCCGTGTCATTCCCGGCAATGCACTGGCTATTACTGCCCCAGCACTTAATACACTTACTATTACAAAATTATGAGAAAACATAATCGACTCCAAGAAACAATCAATAATTTTGAGAAAATAAACAAGCAGAATCTGAACCGTGTATAAACCTAACTCAGACTCGAAAAGGCTTATGCAATCTAGGCACAATCTAGAGTCTGAAGTCAGCGAAAATGCTAGAATAATCAGCACAACAATCGGCAATAAATTGTTTTCGGTTGATATGGGGATTAGGAATGAGCGGCGCAGTAGAATTTTTGGATGAATTTGATGTCGTCGTCGTTGGGGGCGGCCATGCGGGGTGTGAGGCGGCCTTAGCCAGTGCGCGGCCGGGATGTCGGACAATGTTGCTTACCCTTAATTTGGATAAAATTGCTTGGCAGCCTTGTAATCCTGCGATTGGAGGGCCTGCAAAATCTCAATTGGTTCATGAAGTCGATGCGATCGGCGGAGAAATGGGGCGGGTTAGCGATCGGACTTATTTGCAAAAACGAATTTTAAATGCATCCCGTGGTCCCGCTGTTTGGGCATTGCGCGCACAATCTGACAAACGCGAATATGCAATGACCATGCGTCAAGTCGTGGAGAATCAAGAGAAGTTGTTCATTCGTGAGGGAATGGTTACGGATTTAGTTTTAAATGATAATGAAGAAGTGATTGGAGTTGAGACTTATTTTGGAGTTAGATTTGCTTGTAAAGCCGTGATTTTGACGACGGGAACATTTCTTGGCGGGCGGATTTGGGTTGGCGATCGGTCCATGGAAGCAGGACGGGCTGGGGAGTTTGCTGCGATCGGATTGACAGATACCTTAAATCGTTTGGGCCTTGAAACTGGGCGATTGAAAACGGGAACTCCTGCACGCGTGGACAAACGATCGATCGACTTTACCGTATTAGAAGAACAGCCTGGAGACGAAGAAGTCCGATGGTTTAGCTTTGATCCAGAAGCTTGGACACCACGGGAGCAATTGCCCTGTTATTTGACCCGAACAACCTTAGCTACCCACCAGATCATTAAAGACAACTTACACTTATCACCCGTCTATGGCGGCTGGGTTGATTCAAAAGGACCACGCTATTGCCCGAGTATAGAAGACAAAATTGTTCGATTTGCAGATAAAGAAAGTCATCAAATTTTCTTAGAACCCGAAGGTCGTGAAACCCCTGAAATCTATGTGCAAGGCTTCTCCACAGGACTGCCCGAGCGATTGCAATTAGCGATGTTACGAACGTTGCCGGGATTGGAAAAAAGCGTAATGCTTCGTCCAGCCTATGCCGTGGAATATGACTATTTACCCGCAACTCAATGTTTTCCGACTTTGATGACTAAAAAGATTTCAGGGTTGTTTTGTGCAGGTCAAATTAATGGAACAACAGGTTATGAAGAAGCTGCCGCGCAGGGGTTAGTTGCGGGAATTAATGCGGCCAAATTAGCAAAAGGCGGTGAAGAGGTTATCTTTACCCGCGAAAGTAGTTATTTAGGGACATTGATTGATGATCTTTGTACTAAAGATTTGCGCGAACCCTACAGAATGCTCACGTCACGATCGGAATATCGATTGATTTTACGATCGGACAATGCTGATCAACGGCTCACACCATTAGGTCGTGAAATTGGTTTGATTGACGATCGGCGTTGGGACTTATTCCAAACTAAAATGGCCAATATCGCTAAGGAAAAAATACGACTTAATACTCAGCGTGTCAAAGAGCATGAGGAAACAGGAAAAGCGATCGTAACCCAAACGCAGCAAGCCATTCACGGATCGGTAACATTGGCCGAATTGCTAAAAAGACCAGGATTCCACTATACTGATTTAGAACAATTTGAATTGGGTGATGTGAATCTCGATCGAGCTGAACGAGAAGGTGCAGAAATTGATATCAAATATGCGGGATACATTCAACGGCAAACCCACCAAATTGCTCAAACGGCTAAACAAGAGCATCGTAAATTGCCCGCTGATTTGAACTACCACTCCATTGAAACACTATCCAAAGAAGCTCGGGAAAAACTCGCAAAAGTTCAGCCTCTCACCATTGGTCAAGCTATGCGAATTGGTGGCGTGAATCCTGCTGATGTGAATGCTTTATTAGTCTATTTAGAAGTCCGATCGCGTTTGGTGGCGGCGGGATAATACCTTTCAAAAATAACAATAAAATTTATCTTGATAGATTCTATCTATTATTCATTTTTACTCGGTCGCAACACCATAAAAATCACAAATCCTAATATCGAAACATATCCCACAGTAAATACCCAATCTTGCCAATTTCCGCTCATCCTAATCCTCATCAAAAAACTTTTATAACCGTACCGCAAAATCCTATCTTTTGACCTATCGCATAGATTGACGATCGCCTTTACAATGGTTTAATACATTAGTCAAAAGAATTATTAGGCGGGCGAGTTATGGGACTTTTTGATGATGTCAGCAAATTTTTAGAAACACAGATTGATGAATTTCTAAAAAATAATCCTCATTTAGAACTGCAAGCCCTTGATGAAAAACTGGCCGAACAGCAACGTGAGTCCGATCGGCTGTTGTCAGATTTAAAATCTCGATTGCAAACCGTGGAATTCAAAATCCGAGAGACCGGAGAAGAAATTAAACGCTGGCATCTTAGGATTGAAAAGGCCAGAAAAGCGGGTCGAAATGATCTCGTGATATTGGCCGAGGCTCATGAATCGGAGCTTTTACGTGAGGGAAATCAGGTGTGGGGCCAAATGGAACTCCTGCGCGATCGGATTCCCCAAGCTGAAAAACTGGTCCTTCAAGTTCAACACCGTCGCCAAGAACTACAAGTCAAACTCGAAGAAGCCCGATTGCAACGCGCCACTGCCCGCAGTAGTTCAGCCACAAGTTCTTGGCAAAACGTGAAGCCGACAGCAAAAACACCGAGCGATCCTTTAGAGAAGAAGTTTGCGTTGTGGGAAACAGAAGAAGAATTACAACAATTGAAGCGTAATGCGGGACGTTGAAGTTGATAAAAAGCCGGACTGTCCTGGGTTAGAGAGCAATCCGGCTTGATATTCTGTAAGGAGTAGATGAGGCGTTAAGAACTAGTCTTTCTTCAAATCAACTTCTTCAAGACCCATGAAATTCGGGAAGACTCGACTTGGCAAACCGACTGTAGTGTAGGTTTTTTGCGTCGTATTATCGACATAGACCACTTGTTCTGGATCAAGAGCTATTCCATCAGATTTCTGATCTGTAGTTTTTTGATCTGTAGTTTTTTGATCTGTGGTTTTTTGATCTTCAGATTTCTGATCTTCAGATTTCTGATCTTCAGATTTCTGATCCTTGGGTTTCTGATCTTCAGATTTGGAAATCTTGTCTAGCTTGATCTTACGACCCCGAACAATGATCGTGACATCCTTTTTTAACATCGGCGAATAAACCGTGACAGGAACCGTATACCAAGTTGTATCACCACCTCTAGGCGTCGTGATAACTACAGGCAGTACCCCAATAACAATTGGCATTGTACTCGGCGTTTGGGTGGTTGGATTTGGTGTGGGATTGTTTGCTGGATTAGTCGGTGGGGGCGTGGGGGTGTTTGTTGGATTAGTCGGCGAGGTCGGTGGATTGGTCAGGACTTCCATAAGTTGAGCACTACTGATAGTGCCATCGCCAAAGACTCCTGAATTAATGTCAAACTTAACTTCACCGCTATAGCTTATGCCATCACGTTGCACATCATAGGCACTAGCCGGAACACTATTTCCCAACACCGTCTGATCGACTGGCTTCTTCCCCTTGTCTTGATATTGAAGGAGTCGTACACCATTTTCACGAGTCACAACCGTTGTGGTAGAAGGCGTCGAACCCACCCCAATTTCAGTGAGGCGATAATCAAATGCATTCCATTCCGTAGTAGGAACAGAACTACTAGAAGAGGGAACTTTGGTCAGTTCAACATTGAGCTTTGTTGGAACATTGTCATAAAAAGCAGGACGACCGCTTTTAGTGAGTGCTTTAAAGGAAACTAATCCATTTACTTCTCCCTTAGTCCCAACGATCGGAGCCTGACCCGCAGTAGTATCAAAAGTCGGGACTAAATTAGCCCGAAATAAGAGATTCGTTGGAAGATTGCCAAATTCGGTTTTGATCAAGACACCTTCATAGGAAGTCTTATCTCCATAAACCAAACTCTTTTCTACAGTAGCGCGATTGGGTGAACCAGCCGGACTGACAAACTGTCCCGTCGTCGGCACAAAAATGTTTCCATTAACGATCGTGCCGTTACCACCCGTAATCTTAACTTGTGCTTGTGCAGCAGGAGCAATTGCACTTGCTAAAAGCAACGTGAACGCAGTCATTCCAAAATTCCAGAATTTCATACCAGTTCTATCCCTAAAAATGAGTAGTACAACAAAGTAATGCAATAAGATTGAGTCGCTATGAGAAATGCTAGAACGTAAACGTTGTTCGGATTGCACCAACAGTAATCGTGTCACTGTTGGAGTTTGCAGGGTTAAGGATAAGCATTACACCGGGAGTAATGGAAATGTTATCGCTAACCCGCATCCGATAAAACGCCTCAATGTGCGTCGTAGCTTTCTCTTGTCCACCCGGCGACCCGAGGCCACCCCGTAGCAAGTCTGGTAGATTTTGTCCCGAAGGCAAATCGCTAGAGGTAATGCGCGGGGGCTGACCAACATAGAGACCTGCCAGGTTGCCCCTGCCACCAAAATCGGGCAAGTTTACATAGGTCATCCAGTTGAACGTATCAACACCGCCAGAAGCACCAGGAATCGTCGATCGAGTCAACCCGGTCCATCCGCCCAGTGTCACGCGGGGATTCACCCGCCAGGAGCCTGATAGTCCAACGGCATTCGTATTAATTGGACTATTCACCACCACTTGAGAATCCCCAATTCCCGTGCCTAAATCCCCCGTCGGACTATAGGCATTAATATATTGCAATGCCAAATCAATCGATTTTGTCGGAGCGAATGTAAGTTGTGCGCCTGTACTTTGAGGGCCATTGAACAATCCAGAACCGGGGTTTGGATTATTTGCATCACCTGCTGAATAGACCCCTTGTAAACTAATACGTGGCATAATCTGCCAATCAAACCCGGCTCCTGCTCTTCCCGCACCGATACCGACGATCGGATTCCGTTGCGCGAGGGCTGAAATCGGACCTGAACCCGCACTTTCCACCCGATTCGCCCCTCGGAAGACATTAATGGCATTTAAACCTTCGGCCCCGACGATAACCGCAATGTTACGGCCCAATAGTTGACGATAGGTTAGGTCACTGATGAATAAATTGTTGCCCGTATTGCTTTCATAGGACAACCGCACATCATTATTAAGGGAAGGTGCAGTACTCAAATTTCCGGCTTGCAAACCAACAAGCAAGAGGCTAGTCGGACTAAAAGCGGTAGTCAAACTAAGATTGGAGCTATAGCCAAGGGTAATGTTAGTGCCCGGATCAGGAGTCGTCGCAGGACCATTCGTTGGGAAAAATGCCGCATTATTCCTAGAGCGCCCTTGCAACCCGAGAATCACTTGACCATTGAGCTTAGTCGTCGTGGAGAATTGTTGTTTTTCTAGGATTGCCGTTCTAGTTTCGAGACTGTCAACTCGACCGCGCAACGTCGAGAGTTCAGGGGCAAATTGTTCTTGAAGTTTTCGTAAACTTTCCAGATCTTCTTTTTTAACCGTGCCAGTCGTAGAGGAAATCAAATCATTAATTCGATCCATACAGGAATTCAAACCTGCCGCAAACTCATAGCGAGTTATTGCCCGATTGCCCCGAAAGCTTTTATCTGGGTAGCCCGCGATGCAACCATAGCGCTCAACTAGGGATTGAAGAGCTTGAAATGCCCAATCTGTGGGCTTAACATCTGAGAGTTGAGATACTGATGTAACCGCATCAATTGTAGCGGCATCAATTGACTGATCGGGTTCAAAACTTGCGATCGTCTCTAAGGTTGTTGCGGAATTTGCCTGAGGTCCGTCTTGGGGGATTTCGTTCGCTTGGGCTGGAATCGCTAAATAGCCCGTTAAGAGCACGCTGCTCAAAATAATCCATCGCCAAGGATAGATAGATAGGGAATTCATAAAATGCTTCTCAGATGTTGAATGAATGGCGTCAGGCTTGTGTGACCGCTCAGATGACTCTGACGATCGGATATCACTATAGTTCCCTGAATCAAAAAAATAATTCAAGTACCATAAAAAAACGATAGACAGCTTCTCTAGAGCAGGTTATAGAAATCTTGCACAAGAACTTAGCTGAGTACTAACCTCTCTTTGTCTCAGAAAAATGATTTAAATGATCTAAAGAGTTATCTAGGCTTTTACTGAACCAAATTTTGGCAACTACTTTAGTTTATCACCGCCATACTGCACAATAGAGAAAACACAGATTTTCAGTAGTGCTTCGGGAGCTTTTCGGTGAATTTTCAGTCTGTCATTGCCACATTGAATCAATTTTGGAGCGATCGGGGCTGTCTGATTGTTCAGCCCTACGATACCGAAAAGGGCGCAGGCACCAAGAGTCCCCACACCTTCTTACGGGCGATCGGTCCCGAACCATGGTCTGTAGCCTATCCTGAGCCTTGTCGTCGTCCGGGAGACGGGCGCTACGGTGAAAACCCAAACCGCACCCAGCATTACTATCAATATCAGGTCTTAATCAAACCCTCGCCTGAAAACATTCAAGAAACGTATCTAGATTCACTGCGGGCCTTGGGAATTCAACCTGAGGATCATGATATTCGGTTTGTGGAAGACAACTGGGAAGATGCTGCTGTGGGCGCTTGGGGTGTGGGCTGGGAAGTTTGGCTGGATGGCATGGAGGTCACGCAGTTTACTTATTTTCAACAGTGCGGTGGCATTGATTGTAAACCTGTGTCTGTGGAAATTACCTATGGTCTTGAACGACTGACTATGTATTTGCAAAGCGTGGATTCAATCTTTGACATTCAATGGAATGATGCATTGACTTACGGCGATGTTCATTTGCAAGGTGAGATTGAAGAATGTACTTACAACTTTGAGGCATCAGATTCAGCATTGCTGTTTAATCTATTTGATTTGTATGAAAAAGAAGCGCTGCGATTGATGGAGCGTGAATTGGTGCTTCCTGCATTTGGCTATGTGCTGAAGTGTTCTCATGCGTTTAATTTATTAGATGCCCGAGGCGTAATTTCAGTTACAGAACGAACGCGCTACATTGGTCGTGCTCGAAATCTATCTAAACAAGTGGCGACAGCACATCTTAAAAAGCGAGAAGCGATGGGATTTCCATTGTTAAATAAGGTCGCTAAATAGTGCGTTGATTATCAATATATAGTTGGACCGATCGCCCTATGCAATCTCTTGAACAAATCACTGTCGCAGAATATCAAGCCACAGCAGAAGGCTTTCGCATTGGGACTTGGAATCATGATGTTTCTCAAAATCGCAATGCGTTGATTTCTGTAATGCCAAAGAATCCCGGACGTATTCTGGATTTTGGTTGTGGACCTGGGCGCGATCTGATGGCGTTTAAAACATTGGGACATGAGGCGATCGGACTGGATGCGACTCCTGCTTTTGTGGAAATGGCAAAACAAATAACAGGCTGTGAGGTTTGGCAACAGAATTTTCTAAATTTAGATTTACCGAATCAGTATTTTGACGGTGTATTTGCAAATGCGTCGTTAATTCATGTGCCTCAAGCTTCTATGGAGAAGGTATTGCGAGATTTATATGATTGTTTGGTGGTTGGTGGTGCAATAGTGATGTCATTGGCGCGGGGTGCGGGGGAAGGGTTTGAGTCTAGGGTGACGGGCGATCGATATACTGCTTTTTGGGAGTACGAGACAATGTTGCCGTATCTTGAAAATGCAGGTTTTACGATTGATCATCATTACTATCGTCCACCCGGATTACCAAAAAGCCAACAATCTTGGGTAGTCATCGTGGCAAAACGTAATTCACTTAATGGGATGTAGTCAAAGCTAAAATTTTTCTAGAATAATCTATCTACAAAAGTTGTTCACGGTTTCCGCTGTAGGCCTACAGGAGCCGATCGTCCCTCTTCTATTCTTCGACTACTTCAATCAAATCTTCGATCGCTACCTCAAACGCCCGCGCTAACTTCAGCAATGCCGTCGCATCAACCATCGCCATACCGGACGATCGCGCATAGGTTCGTAACGTGCTGTATACAACACCAGAGCGATCGGATACTTCCCGCAGACTCCATCCCCGATGTTCTGCTAGCTCACGAATTTTTAAGCGCACTAAACCCATGCTTGACAATGACGAGATCTAGTCATTTAATGAATGTTGTTGAGTGACGAGATCTAGTCAGGCTATATCTGTCATTAAATTTTGCGATCGCCTCTTGCCTGGAAAACATCAAGGCGATCGTTCCCCACTATTCATGAGGTATGGATATGATACCAGCGGAGTTGCCGGATGCGGCAGGCTCGGTTTATCGTGCGCGGTTATTTCCTTGGTCGGTCATTCGATTGTTGCCGGATTGTCAGCGATCGGTTCTGGCGAGATTTCGCAAACGTAATCAGGCGGAAGAGTATGTACGATCGGT
>JAYUEU010000400.1:0-6572 GCA_043739065.1 Synechococcales cyanobacterium
AGCCGCGAGTAACGGAAACGAAAACTGTACATCGCGTAAAATCGCTTCAACGGTCTCATAGCCAATTCCTAGGACTTGAGGTAATTTCAGCGATACTAAGCCAACACACAAACCACCAACGATCGGTTGCAGTTCACGGGGAATTCGGGTGAGAAACTGTGCAGCAGAAATTTGACCTTGGAAAGCTTTTTGAAAGCTGGTGTTGAGTTGCGTATAGAGAATCGCGACTAAGCTTGCACAAAGTCCCAACCCCAAATAAAGCGGTAACTCTAAAGGACTTCGCACTTCATAAATGGGCAATTGAAAGGCAGGTTTTGCACCCAAACCAATCTGAGCGATTAGAGACGAGACCACCGCTGACAGCACCACCACACTAGCTGATGACGTAGCAAAAGTCGTACCCAAAACAATTTCTAGAGCAAAAAAAACGCCTGCGATCGGTGCATCAAACCCCGCCGCAATTCCCGCCGCCGCACCCGCACCCAGCAACAGTCGTTGACGTTCTTGCGATACTCGGAGTGCCTGTCCTAACAGCAACCCCAAATTCGCCCCAATCTCCACACTCGGGCCTTCCGGTCCTAAGGATGCACCCGACCCAAGAGAAATCGCCGCCGCTACCATCTTGGTCACGGGCCGCACCACAGAAACTTCCTGAGCATTCTGTACCGCCGCCACCAACGCCGACAGACCCGGCCCAAACTCTCGCCATCGCCACCGCATCCAACCGATGATCACGCCGCCGAGAACGGGCATGAGTGACAGACTCCAGCTTCCGCTCTTTGGAACTAATCCGACTAATACACCACTTAAATCGGCAAAGAACAAATAATGGATCAGGTCGATCAAATATCGAAATGTCACTACGCCCATCCCCGTGCCTGTTCCGACGACAAACGCAAGCAGCAAGACGATCGTCTCGGGAGATGGCTGCAAACTATTTAGAACGGTGGAGAGCCGAAACGGTGAAGTTGTAGATTCAGTGGGTTGCACCGTGATGACCCGCGAGGTAAGCGATCGTAAACTTATATTTCTATTGTGAGTGATGAGCTGAGCGAACGCAATCAATTCAATTAGACGATCGGCTCAGAATTAATTAGCCCGGATCAAATGGTAGATTTGGGAGGCATTTGTTTTATGAAATGGTTCCTTTAATGACGACTCTAGCTCAGGCGAATCGAATTGTGAGTTACTGGTTTGACCTAGGTTGGGAAGAAAATCCTAAGGTGCGAACGGAGTGGTTGGAGTTAGACACTAATTTTGATGCGGCATTGCGGGAACGTTTTTTGGGACTGCATGAGAAAGCGATGGATAATATGCTGCTGCATTGGTACGACCAGCCCAATAGTTGTCTATCGTTAATTGTGTTGTTAGATCAATTTTCGAGATATATGTTTCGCGGAACACCTGCGGCTTACGCTAGTGATGGTATGGCCTTGATGGCGGCGGACCATGCGTTGAATATGGATTGCGATCAGGACTTTCATCCGATTCCCCGACTGTTTTTTTATATGCCGTTCTATCACAGCGAAGATCCAAATAATCAGGCGATCGCGGTAGAAAAGTTTAGTCAATATGAAGGCGATCCGGAATTAGGGATGTTTTATGTTGAGGCATTGAAACATCAAGCATTGATCGATCGCTTTGGCCGATTTCCCGATCGTAATGAGATTTTGGGCCGAGTGAGTACAGCGGCAGAGATCGCATCGTTGTCGGAAGCTCGATCGCACTACTAACCCAAACGTTGAATTCAAGCTGACTCTATAATGTACAGCAACGGTTGAAGCCAAAAATTAATCACAGACTTCATAGCAAGAAAATGGATAGTGCGCTAGCGTTAGAGATGAGGGATGCACAAAGTTTTTAAGTAAGTTCCTGTGAGAGGTTTTCATTATGCGTTTCCCGATTTTATATCCGAGTTCAGGGGCATCTTATTTTTTGAGTAAGATACTTCAGGTCATGGGCCTAGCTACGATCGTTGCTGTTCCAATTTGTTTTGCAAGTCCTGCTCACGCCGATGACTTTTATCGGTCAAATCGTCAGTCAAATCATTGGAATGGCTTTCCGGTGAGAGGACAAGTCATTATCAATTTTCCATCACAACAGCAAACCACGGAATCGACCAGAATCATTCAATTCGATCGGTTTGGTTCTCGTGATGATCGTTTTTTTGGTCAGCAAAATAATAATGTTTATGTTGAACACAATAGATTTGGGGGCGATCGGTATAACAACAATAGTTACGATAACGATCGGTACAACAACAATTGGCATAACAACAATCGGTACGATAACAATCGGAATGTTCAAGTGATTCGGAGTTACGACGATCGATATTCTGACCATGGATTATCTTTACAAATTCAACCCAAGGATCGCCCATTTTTTTCGATCGGAAATCAAGTCGAAACTACTGAAATTCGACGGTTTCCGATCGTTAATAGGCAGCGCCCATATTCGTCATTCCCTTTTCAGCAAATTAATCGTTGGTAATAATAGTTGAAATACTAGCGCGATCGTCCATCGGGCCTTCTACGACGGGGACGATCGCGCTTTGTCTCAGAGGTATTGATGGAGGATTTATCAGATCGTTTTTTTCTAAAATTTGAAAGCCAATTTGAGGACGTTTTTTTTGGAAAGCTAATCACAGTTCCAGACTGAGAATTCGATCGCACACTCGATGATTGTCCCGGCAACTCAACTACTTCACTAGTTTCCCGCGCCACCCGAATTAACAATGCTGCCGTAATGCAACTAGACAAGACTGAACTTCCACCGTAACTCCAGAATGGAAACGGAAGTCCAGTCGTTGGCATTGCTCCAGTAGAAACGGCAATGTTTAAAATTGCTTGCCCAACCATTAAGACCGTCGCTCCGATCGCCACTAAGCGATGAATGGTTGTAGTTGCTTTTTGAGCAATCCGAAATCCAATAGTGGCATAGATTCCAAGCATAATTAAAACAACCAATCCACCCATTAATCCAAATTCTTCTAGAAATACCGCAATAATGAAATCAGTATATTGAATCGGTAAAAAGCCTATTTTCTGGGCCGATTGACCATAGCCCGTACCAAACAAACCACCTGATCCAATGGCCATTAAACTCTGAGTTAATTGATAGCCATCACCAATGGAATCTGCCCAAGGATTCAGAAATGACATAACCCGTTTACGTTGATATTCGCGGAATGAAATACTCAATGTCGCTAATAGGACCCCGCCAATTCCGGTCCCGAGCAAATACTGCATGGGCAATCCGGCGGCCAACGCAATCAACCAAACGGTAATACCACAGAGTGCCGTAGTACTCAGGTTAGGTTGAATCAAAATGCCGAGTAAAACTAATACAAATACCCCGAGCCATGTCAATCTAGTTTTCCAAGATAACCTGTCCCATTGTCCAAAAATTCGGGCACTTTGTAATACTAAAAACGGCTTAACAAATTCCGAAGGTTGCAGCAAAAACGGTCCGATCGGAATCCAACGCGACGATCCCCCAACCGTTGTACTGATTCCCGGTAGCGGCAATGTTGTTACCCAAATCAAACTGAAAAACAGCAGTAGTCCCCAGTGGGCATAACCTAGAATGATCCGTAATGGCGAATGAACAATCCAATTGAATAGAACAAGGCCGATCGCAACAAAAAGAACCTGTCGTTGAAGATAATACCAGCCATTATTGAATTCAGTATTTCCCGCCGGATAAGAGGCAGAGAATACAACCACTAACCCCAACAAAATCCAAACAAACGTCAGCCATCGTAAAACCCGCGCTTCAAAGGACCAATCCTGCGCAGTTGTATCAAAAAATGGAATCCACTGACGAAGTTGCATACCCAACCCTAACGACTTTTGATCTAACGGCTTTTGATTTCGCCTTCAACTTTCAACAAATCTTCCGCTAGAAATATCACCACTTTTCCGCCATAGTTTAACCCATTGCGGTTCCGGACAATTTCTGTCCAGTAAGCAAATCGATTACCTTGTCGAAGTTCACCTTTCAAAGCGACGGCAATCGGTTGCTTGGCTCGTATTGCGGTTGCTTCTTCTTTGATTGTCGGGTAACTATAAATCACCTTCGCTGTTTGAAAATCTCGATGAACGTCTAGACCATAAATCGATCGCATCGTCGCTTCGAGCCGCGCTTCATTCACGCCATACAACATGTCAAATAAAGTCAACGTCTCCGATCGAATCCGCCCACCCGTACGCGATGAAATAACTCGTCCCGGCGACAATACCGACGCTTCAAAGGTCATGCGTTGGGATGGGCCATTAGTGCGGCGAACGGTGAGTTTTTCGGTGGGCGATGGACGGATGCCGGGGTTTGCTTTCATCCATAGGAGAACTTCATCAGAGCCTTGACCAGGAAGCGCTTGAGCACTTTGAACGAACCCAAAGCTAAACCCAAACCCTACGCCTAAACTAGCTACCGTAGCGATCGGCATCATGGATTTTGTAAGCGCTGTCTGAAGCATTCTCTTAAACATAAACAGTTTCACCCAACAGTTGATGGCCCTAAAATATATCCTGAATCATCCCGATCGCTCATTCTTCTTTTAAGGACTTATGGTTCCATGGCGACCTTGATTACTTTCCGAGCGCGCATATCGGCAAAGGCTGAACCCAGATCTTTCAACGGCCTCCGATCGCTGAGCATTAATTGCATCAAGGCTGGATGCTGATGAATAAAGGCCAAGGCATCGCGCACATACTGCGGCGTATTGTGAAACACCCCCTTAAGCGTGAGTTCGCAATAGTGCAATTGTTCTGTGCTGACAGAAATGTTAGTGTTTTTCGGGCAACCCCCAAAGAGATTAATCGTCGCGCCCGGTCGTCCGCAGGCCACAGCACATTCCCAAGCACTCGGCACGCCCGTCGCCTCAATCACAATATCCGCACCCCAGCCGTTGGTGAGGGTTTTAATTAGCGCTGGAATATCATCAATCTCGCGATGCAAATAGGTCTGAGTCGCGCCTAACTGTTCAGCTACAGCTAACCGATCGGGACTTCCGCCCAACACGATAATTTCCGACGGAGTCCCAACTTTATAGCCCTTGGCCAATGCCACAACAAACATCAGTCCGATCGCGCCATCGCCCATTACCACAATCCGATCGCCATCTCGGGCATTCGATCGGGCCACACCATGCAACACACAAGCCAGAGGCTCGGTCATAGATGCGAGGGCAAAGGATAAATCCTGGGGAATTGGCAGAAGGTTTTTTTCAACGATCGGGGCAGGGATTTTTAAATATTCAGCGAAGGTTCCATTATTAAAAAGTAAGTCTTGGCAAAGCGAATATTCCTGACGATCGCAAAAGAAACATTTTCCGCAGGGCGCTGAATTGTTCGCCACAACACGATCGCCAACAGCCCATCCCGTCACCCCAGATCCAATGGAGAAAATCGTCCCCGCTGCCTCATGACCAAAAATCGTCGGCGGTTTCAACATCCGAGCATGACCGCCCCGCCGCCACACTTTGAGATCGGTGCCACAGGTGGTTGCCACGCCGACTTTGAGTACAATTTCACCTGGCCCTGGTTCTGGATCGGGCACCGTTTCTAATTTCAGGTCTTCTTGTCCGTAGAGTACAGCAGCAAGCACGGGAGCATCCTTCACAAGAGTAAATCAACATGTCAGTCCGATCGTACCAAACTGCTGGCACCCAGCAATTCCAAATTCGGAACGGGGTTCAAGCTCTGATTTTTTGAATTTCTGCCCCATAACGCTAAAGTTGAGCGGCAGTAGATCACCTCAAACTCAGCATCCAGATCTCTCATCAGATGTCCACTCCAGCGCAGTGCAAGGCTTCATATAATGGCATTAATCCGTTATATGCTCGAAATCTTGCCTGCTGAAAATAGGTATCGGTTGTCAGTGCATCAGTAATTCGCTGAATTACCTATTTCTAGCAGATCGCCTAAGTTGTTACCAAACAGATTCCCTCAGTTTCAAGTTGATTAGCACGCTTAGCAGCCCGTACATGATTTTGATCCGTCACGGAAGATAAGGCGATCGCAAAACAAGTATCTAAAAAAAACTTCAATCATTGCCAGCTATAATTTCTCCATACAAATGCTGGTCAATTTTTTCTGAGCCATCTGACTCACCCTGTAATTCTAAAGATTGAGCAGTGTTTAGGAATGTTTTAGGCGGTTGGACTTCATTGGGCAAAACACTTTCAACGATAATTCTCACCCTCGTACCTGCAACGAGGGTTAGGAGCACGTCTGGTTTAAAGGCAGGCAACGTCTACTCCATGAAAAGTTACGAGTCGAGATAGCCTAACGGACCCAAGCTCAGCGACAGAGGCTGGCGAAACACGATGAAACAAACATAGAAGGCCTCACCGCCAACCTCTGTTCCTTGCAGCGCATGGTTAGGCGTGTTGGGTGTTGCCAGACGGCCCCCGCAAAGCGTCAAGAAGTTCATCGGCGATTTTCTGGCTCGAACCGGGGTTTTGGCCGGTGATGAGATTGCCGTCGCGCACGACATGGGAAATCATCGGCACGAGAGCTGAGTCAAAGTCTCCGCCACGCTCCTTCATGGCGTCTTCGAGCAGGAAGGGG
>JAYUEU010000401.1:0-6075 GCA_043739065.1 Synechococcales cyanobacterium
CTTGAGACTGGATAGATCGATCGGGGCCAAAATTCTAGAAGGCTGCTGAAGTGCTTTGAGGGGATGATCTGAAATGTAGAATCCAAGGATTTCTTTTTCGAGTCGGAGCCGCTCGGGTTTGGCGTAGTCGTCGATTTTTGGCGCTTTTGGAGCGAGATCAAAGGCTGGTATTGCTGTTTTTGTGGAGCCACCGGATAGTAAATCGAGTAGGTTTGTTTGGCCGCTAATTCGATCTTTTGCCCGAGACTGCGCCCAATCGACAACTAGTTCAAGATCATTAATCAATTGCTGACGATTGATTTCAATGGTGTCAAATGATCCGCAATAGATTAATGCTTCTAAGGCGCGTTTGTTTACCATTTTCGAGTCAATCCGATCGCACAGATCCGCCAAAGATTTAAAGTCACCTCCCGATTCTCGTGCTTTCAAAATTGCCGTTACTGGGCCAAGTCCCACATTGCGCACGCCTGTTAGTCCAAACAAGATATTGTTCTCAGATGGTGTAAAGTCCACGTCCGATCGGTTGATGTTTGGCGGTAATACTTCAATGCCCATGGACAATGCGGAGGCAATATAGCGCTGGACTTTTTCTTGATCGCCACTATTAGAGGACAGCAACGCCGCCATGTATTCAACTGGATAATGTGCTTTTAGATAGGCCGTTTGATAGGTGACATATCCATAGGCCATGGAGTGGGATTTATTAAAGCAATATTCAGCAAACATGACCATTTGATCAAACAATCCAGCGGCAACTTTTTCAGATACGCCATTTTTTTGTGCCCCTTCAATGAAAATGGTCTGATGTTTTTCCATTTCCGATTTCTTCTTTTTCCCCATTGCCCGTCGCAACAAATCTGCTTCCCCGAGGCTATAACCGCCTAAATCTTGAGCAATTCGCATGATCTGTTCTTGGTAGACCATGATTCCATAGGTTTCATTCAGAATAGGTTTCAGTAACTCATGTTCATATTCAATTCGTTCGCGACCATGTTTACGATTAATGAATTTCGGAATGAGTCCAGCATCCAGTGGACCCGGACGATAAAGCGCCAGTACTGACGAAATATCATCAATTCCTTCAGGTTTTAATTCTTTGACAATCTGCCGCATTCCCGATGATTCTAATTGAAAAATACCTTCGAGATTGCCTCTTCCTAAGAGTTTATAAACTTCTGGATCTTCTAAGGACAAATTATCGAGATCAATCTCTTCCGATCGGTAGGTCTTCACCAAATCCACTGTTTTTTGAATCATAGTGAGATTCTTTAACCCCAAGAAGTCCATTTTCAGCAACCCCAGCGCTTCAATATCTTCCATATAATATTGAGTAAATACAGCACCATCAGCATTTCGTTGCAAGGGCACAATTTCATCCAATGGATCTGCCGCAATCACCACGCCCGCTGCATGAATTCCGACGCTTTTATTTGTGCCTTCAATCCGAATGGCCGTATCAATCCAATCTTTGTAGGTAATCTCACAACCCGGAATCCGATCGCCGCTGTCATACTTATCTTTGAATTCTTTAGCAGGGGTCTTATCCGAAATCATGACGGGGAGCTTAGTCGGTTTCCCCCGCATGACGGGGATCATTTTGGTCATTTTGTCAGATTCAGAATAGGGCACATTCAATACCCTAGCTACATCTTTGATGGCAGCTTTCGAGGCCATGCGGTTGTAGGTAACAATTTGGGCAACGCGTTCTTTGCCATACTTTTCAGTTACATAATCAATCACTTCTTGACGACGATCGATACAAAAATCAGTATCAACGTCCGGCATTGATTTACGTTCTGGATTCAAGAATCGCTCAAACAACAATCCATGGTGGACTGGATCAATATTAGTAATTTCTAATGCATACGCAACCAATGAACCCGCTGCCGATCCACGACCTGGACCCACGGGAATCCCACGATCTCTGGCATATTTAATGTAATCCCATACGACTAAAAAGTAGGCATCAAAGCCCATCTTTTGCATCATGGTCAGCTCATATTCGACCCGATCGCGATAGGTGGTTTCAATCTCTTCGCGGGTATTCACTTTAAACCGCTTAAACATTCCTTCCCAAGTCACCTTCTCAAAGTAACTGGCCATGGTAAAGCCTTCTGGCACTGGGTAGTCAGGAATTCTCGGTTCACCTAAAAGATGATAGGTTTCAATTTTAGTTGCAACTTCTAATGTATTCGCGATGCCTTGTTTAACAATATCTTCTGGCAAGTGATCGCGAAATAACCAACTCATTTCCTCAGCAGATTTCAAATATTCAGTTCCCGTATACCGCAAGCGTTTGTCTTCTGAAATTAGTTTTCCGGTTTGAATACAGAGCAATGCATCATGAGCTTCGGTGTCATAGCAAGAAATGAAGTGCGAGTCATTGGTAACAACAAGTTTAATATCTAATTCTTGGGCAATGCGAACAATTTCAGGATTCACAACCCGTTCTTCAATCAATCCATGATCTTGAATTTCTAAATAATAATCATCTCCCCAACGCTCTTTATACCAAGCTGCAACACGCCGTGCTACGTCGGGCCGATTTTGAATAATTGCCTGGGGAATTTCGCCGCCCAAACATGCGCTTGTGACAATCAATCCTTCGCGATATTCTTCCAAATATTCTTTGTTGACACAAGGTCGCCCAAAAATGCCTTTTCCTTGCTGACCTTTGAGATTTGAAATAGTGGTGAGCTTGACAAGATTACGATAGCCAATGTCGTTTTTGGCCAGAATGATTTGGTGATAGCGGGGGCGGCGCTCTTGTTTTTCGATGTCGCCATTAATCACGTACATCTCGTTGCCCACGATCGGCTTAATCGGCTTCCCTTTGCACACCTTGATGAGTTCTACGGCTCCATACATCACCCCATGGTCTGTCAGCGCGATCGCAGGCATATTTAGCTCTAGAGCACGATCGATGAGCTGGGGCAACTGACTAGCACCGTCGAGGAGGCTGTAGTCACTGTGGATATGGAGGCCAACAAAAGACATCAAACTTGCTCCGGTACGCGAATCTTAGACTCAAAGGTGATCAAGATTATAGCCACTATATGTAGTAGGTCAAGGCTAAACTTCGATCGGGTTGGATCTAGTTATGGAGTTTTGGTCTCAAAGGGCCGTCTGCTGTTACGATTGATTTTAATAGTACATGCGAATTATTTGAAGATCAAGAATTTGTTTTTTTAGCTAGGATTTCTGCTTTACTGAAGGTTCTGTTCTGCGCAGTTGTTGTAATCCTTTTTTAAGCTTATGAATCCCACGATCGATTTGATGAAGACTGTATTTGCAAATCCACCGAAGCCATTTGATCCAATCAATCAAACATTGAAGGGTTGGGCGGTATTCTGTTTGCGCGATCGGGGGTTTGTAATTGTTACATTTTCACCGAAGTCGGACTTCATTGTGTCGTCGAAGTCGGGAGATTTGTTGTTTAATGTGACCCAGAATCCAGATGATGTGGTGGCAGGTAATGTTGGTTGGATTGTAGTTGAAACAGATGGAACGACAACTGTAATGGGTGCGACTGAATGATCTGAATCGGAGCTTTGTAGAGATCGATTGCATTGAAAATATTGTGTTGAAGCCGATCGCTCGGATTACCAATTTAGCTCTTGAACAAATAGATCGGATCCGATACGTTGGATTCGATCGTATTGATACTAATTCCAAACTATTGGATCGATCGTTACCTTCATGTCCACATCTCGAACGTGAAGCGAATTTGGGAAAAGATCGCTCAATCGCTTCAGTAACTTAGATGACAGGTTTTTATCAAAAAGTAAGATAATGGGCTGGATGCGTGTTAGCTTGCAGTAAGACATCTATTTATTAATGGAAAGATCGTAACGTATTTGTTCACGCGTTTTCATCAATAACTTACCCAACATATTTAATCCAGTTCCATCTCCTGCATCACCCCAGTATTTATCATTTCTTGTATGCTCAATCAGTTCTAGATTACCTGTTGAAAGCAACTTCTCAGTCAAGTCAGGATGTTGGGTAAATTTGGCATATAGAGCCTCCCTCATTACATCATCTTTTACGACTTCCCAATCTAGACGTAGTGGTTTACGTCGATCTCGCCCCATTTCAGCCGCTTCTCTTGCTGTTTGGACTAATCGAACTTCTTCCTCATGAGGAGTATTAATAAACTTCTGAGCTTGGAAATAATGTTCGGAGGTCATCCATATTTTCTCTTTTAGAAATATCGGATATGTAGCGAAGTTTGAGAAAAAACCATAAGGCTCATCAAGGTGATAAAACTTAATTGGTTCATTTAAAGTTTCGACCATAATCCCACCAAATCTAGCTTCATCAGCCCAACCTTTTACTCCTTCAATGTAGCATGTGTAGATTAATAGTGCATTGGAGCCGATCGCCCGAATTATCAATTTGACGATCGCGCAACGGGTGCAATTCTAATAGATTAATCCGATCGATTCCTAGATTATAAATACAAATCCCGATCGCCCTAAATCCCAATTTCAATGGAGACTTGTATTCTCCCTTTTCAAAGAGGTTAGGCGATCGGGATCTATTTCAATTACAACTCAATTATCTAGACTTTTGCTTCCTCGCGAACTAGCTTTTCCCAACCTAATCCATTCAATGCTTCATTACGACGCATCGGACGAGTTACAAGTTCAAGAATATCGCGGGTATTTGTAAACCCATGAATCTGAGCAAAGGTAAACTCGACAGACCATTTAGTTGTGATGCCGCGAGCTTCCAAAGGATTCGCGTGAGCCATTCCCGTAATGACGAGATCTGGTTTCAAGGCTTCAATACGTTGAATTTGATTGTAGTTATCTGGCTTTTCTACAATTGTTGGCAAGGGCACTCCCATTTCATGACATGTTTTCGTTAGCAATTCTAATTCTGATTGCTGATAACGTTTATCCATGTAAGGAATTCCAATCTCGTGGCAAGTCATACCGCACCGAATTAAAAATCGTGCTAGTGATACTTCCAGCAAGTTATCGCCCATGAAAAATACGGATTTTCCACGAATCAGTTTTACGTAATCTTCTACGTTTTCCCAAATTTGAGCTTCCCGTTCAGCCAAGCCTGTGGGTTCAATGTCCAACGCTTTACAAATTGATTCAATCCAAGCACGAGTTCCATCCGGTCCGATCGGAAACGGTGCATTAATCAAATTCGCTTTACGGCGGCGCATCAAGGTTGTGGCTGTTCGTGATAGGAACGGATTAATTCCTGCAACAAAGTCACCTTCATCGACTACAGGTAATTCGGTAAATCGCTTAGCTGGAAGCCAACCCGAGACTTCAATCCCTTGCTTTTGCAATTCCAGCGTTAACTGTGTGGCAACTGGGTCCGGAACTGATCCAAACAATACTAATGGCTTATGTTTCACCATGGGCGCTGCAGTTGCGTCTTCTTTCTTATTGCCGAAATTCAATAGTTTTTGAATGGCATTACGTTCGACTTTTTCGTCTTCGCTGGTGACTTGTTTAGATGTAGGGCAACGAAGTGCCATCGAGGCTAGAACAGTATCTTCGCCTTGGGTAAATGCGTAGTCCAAACCATTGGCTCGGGCGACGACGATCGGAATTCCAATTTCCGCTTCAATTCGAGGCGCAATGCCTTCCATATCCATTTTGATGATTTCAGTGGTGCAGGTGCCAATCCATACAATCACACTGGGGTTACGATCGCGCTTAATCTGCTCACACAACCGTTTCAACTCATTGTAATCATTCAATTGGGCTGAAATATCGCCTTCTTCCAGTTCCGCCATCGCATAGCGCGGTTCTGCAAAAATCATTACGCCCATGGCATTCTGCAAGAAATAACCACAGGTCTTTGTGCCTACTACCAAAAAGAAACTATCTTCAATTTTTTGATAGAGCCAAGCAACACAACTGATTGGACAAAAAGTATGATAATTTCCGGTTTCACAATCAAACTTTAATGCGTCAGGATTGAGACCTTGTTGTTGCGCAGGCTGAGAGGTTGCGATCGTCATAATGTTAAATGGTGGGTGAGGGGATCCCCTTAGCCCCCTTGGTAAGAGGGGACCGGAGTTTTAAGATTTGGATCATTAAAATT
>JAYUEU010000402.1:0-2622 GCA_043739065.1 Synechococcales cyanobacterium
GACTTCGCCCGCTTCAATGCGCTGTAAATCCAAGACCCCATTGACTAATCGCACCAGCCGATCGGTATTTTCATCAGCAATCTCCAGCATTTGATGGCCGTCGCTGGTCAAACGTCCCAACCGCCCAGTGGCCAGAATTTTCAAGGCACTATGAATGGATGTGAGGGGGGTGCGGAGTTCATGACTCACGACTGAAATGAATTCATCTTTCATGCGTTCGATCGCCTTTCGATCGCTAATGTCCGTCATCAATACAAAAAATCCTTTGATTTTCTGTCGTTTTCCTTTGCCCTCTTGATGCGGGATATAGGTAACACTAACCGATCGCAATGTCCCGTCAATCCATTGAATCTCATTTTCATAAATCACAACTTCTCCAGCCAACACCCTGTTGACCCAGGATTCCATCCGATCGTAACAATTCCAAACTTGATTCAAATGTTTCCCACGAATACTTTCTGGAGATTTCCCCAGCCATTCTTCGTAAGCTTGATTATTAAATTGATATTTTTGTTTTGCATCGACATAGGCAATTAAAACAGGCAAGGCATTCGTAATTGATCGTAATTGTTCTTCACTGCGACGCAGGGCATCCTCAGCCTGTCTACGCTCGGTGATCTCTTGTTGCAATTCTAAGTTCACCTGGCGCAATTTTGCCGATTCTAAGTTCACCTGGCGCAATTTTGCCGTCCGATCGGTCACAATATCTTCTAAATGCTCTAGCAATTCTCCTTGCGAAATAGCGATCGCAATTTGATCGGCTAATTTCTGCATGAGTTCGAGTTCAAATTCAGTCCAGTCATGGGGAGCTTGACAATGGTGCGCAATCAGCAATCCCCAGAGTTTATTATTTTTGACTTGATCTTCCAAATTAGGATTCAAGGTAATAACGATCGGCACAATCAATTTTGCCTTAATGCCAAACTGCGTTACAAAATCAACCAAACAGCTCGCAACGCCAGATTGTGGATCATTGACATCTGCGATCGCCTGCACCCTTCCCTTGGCATAGAGCGTCTGATAATTCGTGGGAAAGACTTCTTCAGGAAACTCAGACCCCAAAATCGACTGAATATCGGGCAGTACCGCTTCGCTAATAGTCTTCCCAGTGAAATCGGGCAATACTTGATAAATCAACACCCGATCGGCCTTGAGAATCCGCTGAACTTCTGAAACGGTTGTACTCAAAATCTCCTTCAGTTGCAGTGATTTCCGAATTTTTAGGGTCACTTCTGCGAAGAGTTCTGCCTTTTGTTTCTGCTGTCGCAGTTCTTCGGCGATCGAATTGGCTTCGTCACGCGGACGATCTTGTGAGAATAGCGATCGGGCTTGAAAGTCGCGCACAATGAAGAGTCCGATTGCCTGCGAGAGGAGTGTCTAATGCCTAATGTATTAGCAATTACGATCGGGCTTTAGAGAACGTTGGAAATCTTAATCGTGGCAGCCGCACTGAGGTTTGATTAGATTTTGGCGGTTCAGATGATTCGACTGAGGGATTAGAGCCACAATAAGGGTCAAACAGAAAAAAGTTATGCGGCCTCCTGTCAAACGATCGAGAAATTGCGGAAAATCATGAGGCCAACCATAAAATTCTGATTAAACGATTTTGTGGAATCCGAATTCGGATTACGCTTGGGTAACAGTTTCTTATAATTTTTTCGCTAGTATGGCACGATCGCCCCTGACACACTTCCGGACCGCCCTTGCTAAGGGAGACTTTCTGATTACCGCTGAGGTTGCTCCACCCAAGGGAACCAGTCCGGCTCATATGATCGAGATGGCAAAGCAGCTTAAAACTCGCGTCCATTCGGTGAATATCACGGATGGTAGTCGAGCGGTGATGCGGATGTCGTCTTTGGTGTCGGCCTTGTTGTTGTTAGAGGAAGGCATTGAACCTATCTATCAGGTGGCCTGCCGCGATCGGAATGCGATCGGGTTACAGGCTGACCTGCTGGGTGCCCATGCGCTGGGGATTCGGAATGTCTTGGCATTGACGGGAGATCCAGTAAAAGCAGGCGACCATCCAACGTCTCGGGCGGTATTTGAATTGGAGTCAATTCGGCTGTTGCAGATGATCACAAAGTTGAATTCTGGATTTGACTGGACGGATCATGCCTTGACCGATGGCGCGACGGACCTGTGCATGGGTGCTGCTGTGGATCCGCAGTGTGGGAGTTGGTCAGGATTACAGCGTCGCTTTGAGCGGAAAGTGGAGGCGGGCGCAGAGTTTTTTCAAAGTCAGTTGATTACGGACTTCGATCGGCTCGACAAATTTATGACGGAAATTGCTAGGCCCGCTGGTAAGCCGATTTTGGCTGGAATTTTCTTGTTGAAATCGGCTAAAAATGCGCGTTTTATTAATCGAGCTGTTCCCGGAGTCAGTATTCCAGACCATATTATCGATCGCTTAGAACGAGCAACCGATCCGCTTCAAGAAGGAGTGACGATCGCGGCTGAACAGGTGAAGTTGGCTCAAAGTCTTTGCCAAGGCGTTCACCTAATGGCCATTAAGAGGGAAGATCTGATTCCACAGATTTTAGATAAAGCGGGTGTAAAATCGATTCGTCAAGTGGCGATCGCGGTCTAACGAACCAAGAAGACTCTAAGCAGTCCACCGACAAT
>JAYUEU010000403.1:0-1679 GCA_043739065.1 Synechococcales cyanobacterium
GACTTCGCCCGCTTCAATGCGCTGTAAATCCAAGACCCCATTGACTAATCGCACCAGCCGATCGGTATTTTCATCAGCAATCTCCAGCATTTGATGGCCATCGCGGGTCAAGCTTCCCAACCGCCCGGTGGCCAAAATTTTTAAGGCACTATGAATAGAGGTGAGGGGCGTGCGGAGTTCATGACTCACGACTGAAATGAATTCATCTTTCATGCGTTCGATCGCCTTTCGATCGCTAATGTCCGTGATCAATGCAAAGAATCCTTTAATTTTCTGTTGTTTTCCTTTGCCCTCTTGGTGCGGGATGTAGGTGACACTCACCGATCGCGATGTCCCGTCAATCCATTGAATCTCGTTTTCATAAATCACGACTTCTCCAGAAAGCACTTTGCTAACCCAAGGTTCCATCCGATCGTAACAATCCCAAACTTGATTCAAATGTTTCCCACGAATACTTTCTGGAGATTTCCCCAGCCATTCTTCGTAAGCTTGATTATTAAATTGGTAGTTTTGTTTTGCATCAACATAGGCAATTAAAACAGGCAAAGCATCGGTAATTGATCGCAATTGTTCTTCACTGCGACGCAGGGCATCCTCAGTTTGTTTACGCTCGGTGATCTCTTGCTGCAATTCTAAGTTCGCTTGGCGCAATTTTGCCGATTCTAAGTTCACCTGACGCAATTTTGCCGTCCGATCGGTCACAATATCTTCTAAATGCTCTAGCAATTCTCCTTGTGAAATGGCGATCGCAATTTGATGGGCTAGTTTCTGCATGAGTTCAAGTTCAAATTCACTCCAGTCATGGGGAGCTTGACAATGGTGGGCAATCAGCAATCCCCAGAGTTTATTGTTTTGATCTTCCGAATTAGGATTCAAGGTAATAACGATCGGTACAATCAATTTGGCCTTGATGCCAAACTGCGTTACAAAATCAATCAAACAACTCGCAACGCCAGATTTTAGATCATTGACATCTGCGATCGCCCGCACCCTTCCCTGGGCATAGAGCGTATGATAATTCGTGGGAAAGACTTCTTCGGGAAACTCATACCCTAAAATCGCCTGAACATCGGGCAACACCGCTTCACTAATGGTCTTCCCGGTGCGATCGGGTAATACTTGGTAAATCAATACCCGATCGGCCTTGAGAATCCGCTGAACTTCTGAAACGGTTGTACTCAAAATTTCTTTCAGTTGCAGTGATTGCCGAATTTTTAAGGTTACTTCTGCAAAGAGTTCTGCCTTTTGCTGCTGTTGTCGCAGTTCTTTGGCAATCGAATTTTCTTCGTCATGCGGACGATCTTGTGAGGATAGCGATCGGGCTTGAAAGTCGCGCACAGTGAAGATTCCAATGGACTGTGAGAGGAATGTCTAACATTTAATGTATGAGCAATTGCGATCGTCTTTAGAGAACGTTGGAAATCTTAATCCATAATAGCCCGCAACAGTAGCCCGCAACCCCAGCACTAATGCGGGTCCATCCATTGCCACTACACCGGATTGGTGGACCTTTGGAAAATGATGATCAATTCTTCATTTACTCGCCCAATTCGATCTGGAAAGCTATCGATAAGAAGTAAAATAGAATTTGCTGGTATTAATATGGATAGCCGATTATGTCAATGCTCAATACCTTAGCTGCCGCCCGTCATGGCGATGATCTTACCCTTGAACAGGGG
>JAYUEU010000404.1:0-3276 GCA_043739065.1 Synechococcales cyanobacterium
CATGGATAAGACTGTCTCTTCAACAACATTAGACCTTCAAGCCCTGACTCAGGATGCCGCTATCGACCAGATGGCAGCGTCTTCCGGGCCACAGTCCAATCAGTATGCTACTGGTTTAATGGACGAACTTTTCGGCGAAGTGGATAGTATCCTAGATGGAAGCTTGATTCCGCCTACCGAACCTGTAAAAGTCGCTGCTGTTCCTGAGCGCAAGGACCCAATCAGTCTCGATTTTGCGGCATTTCTTTCAACACCACCTTCAGAATTAGGAACCATGATAGCGGGTCTTCCTAGTAATGATGCTCCTGCTGTTATTCCTCAAGAGGATGAATCGCAACTTACGAAATCTGTCACTGAAACCGATCGGAATCAATCTCGACAAGAATCCTATGGTGTCTTTGAGAAAATGTTGATTTTCGTGGGTTGTTCATCCGCGATGGCCGCCATGATAATTTGGTTAGGCAGTCAGGGGACAATAGGACGAATTGCGGCGACCATTCGTGGAACATCAAATGCTCCTGTCACTGTTGCGCCTCCCAATCCATCGGATGTTAAATTTTCAGAATATATGGGCAAATCATTGGAGTCTATTGATTCCAAATCAAAAGAGATGCCTAATCTAGCAGCCCTTCCTGTATTGCCATCTGTCGCATTGCCGACGGTGAAGCCCGAGCATTCATCACCTCAGATCATTGTGGGCGGGAGTGGAGTGTATGGCTTAAAACCTGTTCCGACTATTGGGCAAACTATTCCCAAGGTTAACGTCCCGATCAACACCCTGACACCTGCAATGAATAGCCAAAATAGCTTAGAGCAAACGGTAGCAAAATTATCGCAATTAGTCGATCGGATGACAGGCGCAACTAATGCTCCAGTTACTTCTGTAGCTCCTCCTCGGGCTGTTGCTCCGGCTGCTATTGCACCTCCGGCTTCTGTTCCTCAATCGGAATATATCTTGTCTGGAGTATTGGGAAATGGTGATAAAAGTGCCGCCATGTTCAAAATCAATGGTGTGGGCAGAAACTACGATAAAGGCGAGAAAATTGGGAATAGTGGTTGGGTTTTCATTCGAGTTGATAATGGTAATGCTGTCGTCCGTCGTAATGGCGAAGTGCGTACTTTATCAGCCGGACAACGACTCTAATCTCTAGAGTTAAATTACTTTGTTGGTCTCTAAGTCTAAAGGAGGATCCATGGCAGAGATCGATTCAGCGTTCTGGACAACAGTATTAAAAACTTGTGAGGAGTTGTGCGATCGGGTGGGCGAACGTCTGTTACAGGACTTTGGCACTTTGCAGGCAGTGGAAAAAGAGGATGGTTCGTTGGTCACCGCCGCCGATCGATGGTCTGATGCGGAACTCCGTCAGGGGATTCAATCTGCCTTTCCAAATCACGGGATTTTGAGTGAAGAAACTATTCATATCTTTCCCGACAATGATTGGTGTTGGGTGATTGATCCGCTTGATGGGACTACTAATTTTACGCGCGGTATTCCATTATGGGGGATTTCGATCGGTCTACTCTATCACGGTACTCCAGTATTTGGATTTGTCAGAATGCCAACCTTAAGCCAATCGTTTTATGGTTACTGGACAGGGGATTCGGGATTGGTGATGCCCGTGGGTGCTTTTCGTGATGGTGTTGCGATCGCAGTTAGCCCTGATAATCCTAGTAGTAATCATTTCTTTAATCTCTGCGCTAGAAGTATTGGTATTTTAAAGAATCCCATTCCTGCGAAGATTCGTATGTTGGGAATTTCGACTTATAACGTACTGACCGTAGCAATGGGTGCAGCGTTAGGTGGTGTGGAAGCGACACCAAAAATTTGGGATATTGCAGCGACTTGGGCGATTGTTCAGGCAGCGGGTGGTTGCTGGATTGCCTTGGAAGAGAACCCGATTTTTCCGCTTACGGTGGGGATTAATTATGGCGATCGATCGTACCCAACTTTAGCGGTTTCCCAAGAGTCCGTGAGAGTAGTATTTGAACCGTTGGTGCGATCGGGCTTGTTGTAGAAGATTATTGGTTTAACGATCGATCGTTTTCGGATTCAGGGATAAGAGTCAGGTTTCGATAAACTTGTTCAATGGGGAAACTGAGATCAATACTTTTCAGTTCTATAATATCGCCCTCTTTGTAATTTAGAATGATCCATTCGCCAGAATCATTTTTATGATACAAATCCATTTCGATACTGGTGGAACTGACGAGTAGATAGTCTCGTAAACTTGAATTTTTTCGATATAGTCTAAATTTGCCGCCCCGATCGTAGGATTCTGTGCTGCTCGATAATACTTCAACGATTAAACAGGGATAGGTAATGTATTGAGTGGTGGTCTTATCCCGATCGTCACAGGTTACGCTAGCATCTGGATAGGTATAGCTATTGGCTGCGACAATGTTAACCCTGATGTCAGAATTGCCAGTTATGCAAGTTCTATTCGCCAAATGTGTATCAAATAGTCCCGTTAATCGAATGGCAATCCGGCCATGATTGATACTGCCACCACTCATTGCGTAGACTTCGCCATTAATATATTCATATTTTTCCAGCTGCTTTTCGCTCCAAGCAAAGTACTCTTCAGGAGTGAAATGAGGGCTATTGTCTTTTAGTGCGATCATAATACTTCAGGTGTAGTTAGGATTGGGGCAACAACTCAACAACTGTAGTGTCTCTTGTGGAGATACATAATATTATTCTAGCTCAGTCGATCTTAGCCATCTTGTGTCCCACAACTTGAACAATCCGCAATGCTCCATTCCCTTCACACATGAAAAAGGCGATCGATATGACAAACGATCGCCTTTATTATCAAATTACATTATGTCAAAACAAAACCTATTTTGCGGCTTGTGTTGCTCCCGGTTGATTCTGCATCGGTGGCTTTTCAGGAAGTCCAAGTGCTTGAAGTAGTTTCTGTTCCGTTACACCCAACTTCGCTGCCGCACCCTTGATATCTAAACGCGGACGAGGTGGACGACCTTGTTCTGGTTTTCTGGCTTCAGGTTTCCCCTTTCCAGTCGGAGCTTTTCCATTCTGCGGTGAAGTGGGGTGGGTACCTGATGGTTTGCCTTCCTGAGGAGGATGGGCGGGAAGACCAAGGGCTGCCTTGAGTTTGGCTTCTGTGGTTCCTAGTTTGGCTGCTGCTACTGCAAAGTCAATGCGAGGTCTTTCGGGTTTGCGATCGGGATGTGGTTTAGACTGACCTGCTGAACTAGGCGATCGCGATGGACCCGATTCTGCTGCATGGGCTGCCGTCGCAACAGTCAAAAAGC
>JAYUEU010000405.1:0-12710 GCA_043739065.1 Synechococcales cyanobacterium
ATATTGGAATTTTGATGCTGTTCCAAACTGCGATCGGGATTTAAAAACGATCGATCGTTGGTATATGAATGGCACCAACTATTCGCAGACTTTTGCGACGTGGCTCCACAATTTCGATCGGGTTCAAGATGAAATTCGTAATTTAAATTATGGTATTGACTATGCCAGATTTCGTCGAATTTGGCGATTCTATTTGATTTGGTTTGTTGCTAATTTTGCCAGTTGCGACGGTGAAATTAATGGCAATGGTCAATATCTTCTAGAGCGTCGATAAATGATTAAAATAATCCCGACAATCGATCGGCTGAGAATCGATCGTCCGACGGCCTCGCATCGATAATTGTCGGGATTATTTTGATTAAATCTATTACCAAACTCCCGCAATCATACCCGCCAATAAAATAAATCCGATCGCCACATTTTGCCGAAAACTTTCCCCATAAAACCGATGGGGAACTTTCGTTTCCATCAATTGCGCCGTTTGCCACGCCCAAATCCCCGACGAGACCATCCAGCAGACCCAGAACGGCCAACCTAACCCCATTACTTGCCCTAGTTTCGCTAACATCAGCGCCGTCAAAAAATAAAATGTTCCGATCGCTGCCGGTGCTCGTTTTCCAAAAAACAATGCACTTGAATTTATGCCCAATTTACGATCGTCCTCGCGATCGGACATCGCATAAACTGTATCAAACCCCAACGTCCAAAACACAGTCGCCGCCCACAATAGCCAAGTTTCATTCCCCAAACAAACCGTCGCAGCCGGAGCCGCCCCACAACTCACCGCACTCCAGGAAATCAACACAGCAAATCCCCAAGCGATCGCCAACACCAACTGCGGCACCGGAAACACGCGCTTCATCGCCGGATACAACACAATGACTGGAACCGCTGCAACGCAAAGCCAAACGGTTAATGCGTTTAAAAAGAACGTCAATCCATAGGCGCAGAGAAACCCCACCAACATCACAACTACTCCCACTTTCACAGACAACGCCCGGGAGGCAAGGGGCCGATTTCTGGTGCGTTCCACTTTTGGATCAATATCGCGATCCCACAAATCATTCACCACACAGCCCGCCGCACTCGTCACAATTGAACCCACCACCACCACCGCTACCAATAACGCTGGAGGATGTCCCTTAGCCGCCAAAAATAAAGCCCACAGTGCAGGCTGCATCAAAATCAACCGCCCTTCAGGTTTATCCCAACGCAGTAGACGAACAATAGAGCTGAAGAGCGATTCAGAACGTAGAGACATGGGCTTAAACACGGGCTAGGGGGAAATGGTCTATAGGCGCTAAGATACCTGAAAATGAGTTACTCAAGTATAAAAAAGAGGCGACTCTCTGGCGTTTAGATGCCTCGGATGTCCTGCTCTTGGACAGTCTGCGGGTCTCTCCCATCATTTTTGTTCCTTGGAGTCGATAATGCCATGTCTGATGCTCTCTCTACGCCACTAACCGTCAAGCCCAATCTTAAGGATCGTGACTCCATCGTGGCGGCAATAGACGTTGGAACCAACTCGATCCATATGGTTGTTGCCAAAGTTCAGCCTTCTCTTCCAGCCTTTACCATTATTGCCCGCGAAAAATCCACCGTTCGACTCGGCGATCGTGACAAAGTGACGGGAGACTTGACCCCAGCGGCCATAGAACGCGCTATGACGGCACTCGATCGCTGTTTGACCATGGCACGGGGACTTCAGGCAGAAGAAATTATTGCGGTAGCTACAAGTGCGGTGAGAGAAGCACCCAATGGATCCGAATTTCTAAAAGCGGTTGAAACGCGACTGGGGCTTTGGATTAACCTAATTTCAGGATCGGAAGAAGCGCGGCGTATTTATCTAGGCGTTTTGTCGGGCATGAGCCTCAACGATCGGCCCCATTTGATTATTGACATTGGCGGCGGTTCCACAGAATTGATTTTGGGTGATGGCACAGAAGCGCGATCCCTCAGTAGCAGCAAGATTGGGGCTGTACGTCTAAAGAATGAATACATCGTCAGCGATCCCATTAGTAATAATCAATTTAATAGCTTAACGTCTTATATTTGCGGCATGTTAGAGCGGCCCATTGACCAAGCTCGCGCCGAAATTAAACCCGGTGAATCTGTAAAAATGGTCGGCACATCCGGCACCATTGAAGCGATCGCAATCTTACAGGCCAAAGCCACAACCGGAACTGTTCCTCAACCGCTTCATGGCTATGAATTTTCTAGGCAAAACCTGAAAGATTGGATCCATCAGTTGCGCTATTTGAACTATAACGATCGGCTATTGATTCCCGGCATGTCTGAACGCCGAGCGGAGATTTTATTGCCGGGTGCAATGATCTTGTTGGAAGTGATGACCCAAATGAAGGTCGATACGATTCAAATCTGTGAGCGATCGCTGCGGGAAGGCGTGGTGGTTGATTGGATGTTGACCCACGGATTGATTGAAGACCGATTGCGTTATCAAGCCTCAGTTCGTCGTCGAAGCGTATATGAAACGGCCCAAAAATTCAATGTCAATCTAGCCCATAGTGAACGAGTTGCCGAGTTTGCTCTTCAACTGTTTGACCAAACCCAATCTCGTCTTCACGGTTGGGGAATTGAGGAACGCGAATTGTTATGGAGCGCGGCGATTCTGCACAATTGCGGACACCATATCAATCATGCCGATCATCACAAACATTCCTATTACTTAATTCGTAATACTGAACTGTTGGGATTCACAGAAGCCGAAATTCAAGCGATCGCAAATCTGGCCCGTTACCATCGTAAAAGTAATCCTAAGAAGAAACATGATGCCTACCGAACCATCAGCAGCAAACGCCATCGTAAAGTCGTTGATCAACTGAGTCCATTGTTGCGATTAGCCGTGGCCCTCGATCGTCGTCAGATCAGTGCAATCGATCGAATTGAACTCATTCCAACCTCCCCAGTCATGCAACTCATCGTCCATCCCAAAGATCCCAAAGATGACTGCGCATTAGAACTTTGGAGCCTCGACAATAAGAAAACCAGTTTTGAAATTACATACCAAACCCAGCTCGCAATCAAATTAGTGTAGCCAGTAGGAGTTCAACTATAAGTAAGTAAGTCCAACGGTTAGTTTATGTGATTCTCGCGCCGCGCCGTAATACACTAGACAAACTGACTAAAAATCATCAACTCCTTATCATCAACTCCTTAGCTATGGCTCAGAAAACTCCCGCAGCATCCCCATCTTTTTCGATGGATGACTTTGAAAAAGCGTTAAACCAACATGAATACGCCTTTGCCAAGGGTCAAGTCGTCACCGGGAAAGCTTTTAGCTACGAAAGCGATGGCGCACTTATTGATATTGGCGGGAAGTCTCCTGCATTTTTGTCCACCGACGAAGCCAGCGTCTATCGCATTAATGACCTCAGCTCGTTCTTACCTCTTCACGAAGAACGCGAATTTCTAATCATTGGTGACCAAAATGCAGAAGGCCAAGTGACGGTCTCCATTCGTCAACTCGAAGAGCGAATAATTTGGGATGATCTAAAAGATATGCAGAAGACCGATCGGAGTCTGCAAGTTAAGGTGTTGGATGTCAATAAAGGTGGCGTTACGGTCAATGCTCTTGGGTTACGCGGCTTCATTCCCCGATCGCAGCTCAACGAAAGAGAAAACTTAGAAAGCCTGGTGGGCAGTTCTCTCACAGCCTGCGTTATCGATCTCGATCAGAAGAAAAATAAGATTGTTCTATCGAATCGTCAAGCTAGCCGAGCGGTCAACATGAGCAAACTGGAGGTTGGGCAGCTCGTTGAAGGCACCATCACCAGTCTTAAAGTATTTGGTGCTTTTGTTGAATTTGAAGGTTGCACGGGCTTGTTGCATGTGAGCCAAGTGAGCAAAAAAACAGTCGGTGATTTGGAGAAAGTGTTCCAAGTTGGTCAGGTCATCAAGGCATTAGTGATCAATATCGACGAAGGCAAGGGCCGAATTTCACTTTCAACAAAAATCCTAGAACAGTACGACGGTGAGGTTTTGGATAATCTCGATAAATTGATTGAAGAAGCCGATGCACGCAAGGACCGGGCGCGTAAGTCGTTATTGGGCTAATTAAATTCCCTTAGTCCTCCTTTAATCGCGGACCATCGTGAGGACTGAGGGAAATCTTGATAGCAGATGGTTTAAGTTAGTTTAACGATCGTTTTAAGGCAATCATGACAATTATTTGGGAATTAGATTTTTATTCGCGACCGATCGTAGATGAAAATAAGAAAAAGGTTTGGGAAGTACTGATTTGTGAAAGTCCGACAGACGTTGGAGCAGATGCTTCCAATCTTTTTCACTATGCCGAGTATTGTTCTAACTCTCAAGTGAATTCGGCCCAGCTCAGCGAAGCGATTGTTAAGGCGATCGGTTTAGCTGGAATCACGCCCGATCGGATCCGATTTTTCCGTCAATCCATGAATAACATGATTACGAAAGCCTGTTCGGATGCAGGAATTCCGTGCCAGCCCAGCCGCCGGACTTACATGTTGAATCAATGGATGAAGGAACGATCGTTGACGGTCTATCCGCTCGAAGAAGGGTATCAAGCGGGTTCCAATGCAGCCGTTTCATTTCCCTTAACTCCGCCCCAGCCGATGCAAGATGCCCTTCTCGCTCAGCAATGGGGCACTGTAGCACTGGAAGCTTCGGCGCTTTCGGAGATGGGAGACTGGAAAATTGATTTTGGTGAAGCCTACCCGATCGCTCAATTGGAACTCGCGCCGGATACCTTAGTGCCGGGATTGATTTTATATTCTCAACGAGCGCTAGCAATAGCCGCCTGGATGTCTGGTTTGGAGCTAGCGTCTGTGCGGTATGACATACAAGACGGGCAGCAATTGGTTCTAGAGACGGGAGTCATCGATCGCTGGGCCTTAGCGCAATTATTGAATATGCCGTTGCAAGCCGAAGCTCGACAGTTTGAAGATCGCAAAAAAGAAGCAAAGGGCGTGCATTTTCTCGCGATTCAATCCAGTCCCGACTCAGAAGAGTTCGCTGGTTTTTGGTTGTTGTTAGATGCGCAATAATCCATCCGTCTATTTCTGTATCACCGCCTAAACTAGAGCCTAAACTCCGATCGCTCCTTCACTATGGCATCCTCCCTACTGACTCAATCCCGATTTCCTATCCTGGGAATTCCCGTCCATCTGCTCCCAAACACTGCTCAAACTCTAAAACAGCGTCTCGCCGATCGACAGGGCACTCATGTCGTGACGCTCAATGCTGAAATGACGATGCAAGGGCGCGATCGATCCCAACTGTCGGAAATCATTCATCGGGCTGAACTGGTTATCCCCGATGGTGCAGGAATCATTCTCTATCTGAAGCTCTACGGTAAACGGGTCGATCGGGTTCCAGGAATTGAACTGGCTGAAGCGTTGTTAGACCATGCCGCTACTACCCAAGACAGTGTTTTCTTCTACGGTGGCGCACCCGAGGTCTCGGCGCAAGCGGCTAGTCTAATGAGGGCCAAATATCCTGGATTACAGATCATCGGTACTGAAAATGGTTACGTTAATCCTGATGATGAGTTGTGCGATCGGCTCAAGAAACTCCAACCCCGAATGATTTACGTCGGCCTGGGAGTGCCCCGCCAAGAACTCTGGATCGACTCTGTGCGCCATCTCTGCCCTGACAGCATCTGGATTGGCATTGGCGGCAGCTTCGACATCTGGGCCGGAACCAAAACCCGTGCTCCAAAGTGGCTCTGCGATCGTAATCTAGAATGGACCTATCGCCTTTACCAAGAACCGTGGCGCTGGAAACGTATGACCGCCCTCCCGAAATTTGCATGGCGATCGATCCTGTATCGAATTACTGGAAAATAATCATGCACCCCGACCCCGACCTTACCCCCAAAACAAGCAAGCCTCGCGTCATCCGTCTCGACAACGTGAGCAAAACCTACGGTAACGGCATCGCTGCCTTGCGAGACCTGACCATGGACATTTTTGCTGGAGATTTTTACCTACTCACAGGCACTTCCGGCTCCGGCAAATCAACCTTACTCAAATTGCTCTACGGCGAAGATCTGCCTAGCAGTGGTGATATTTGGGTGAATGATTATCATCTCAACACGGTTAAAGGCAATAAACTTGCCGAATTACGTCGAACCCTCGGTATTGTGTTTCAAGACTACAAACTCCTACCGCGCCGCACCGTATCTGAAAATATTGCCTTCGTCCTTTGGGCACAGGGCTACAGTCGCGCTGAAATCGATCGTCGCCTGCCGCCCGCGTTGAAAATGGTCGGTCTCCAACACAAGGCCACCAGCTTTCCAGAAGAGCTTTCTGGCGGCGAACAGCAGCGCGTCAGTATTGCCCGCGCGATCGTTGCGACTCCCCCAATTCTTTTAGCCGATGAACCTACGGGCAACCTTGATCCTGACAACTCTCGTCAGATTTTAAACATTCTCAAACAGCTCAACAAAATCGGGGTCACCATCTTCATGTCCACCCACGACGAGGCATTAATTCGTACCTCCGACTTGCCTATTCTCCAACTCAGCAACGGCCAATTAAAACTAATCAATCGATAAAAAATAGACAAATAAAATTAGGTAATTTTGCTACTTACAACATTTTTAGCAAATCAACTTAGGTAGATCAACGCATGATAAAGAGGGTAATCACGGTATTAGAATTCACTCGTGCGTGTAGGCTGAAGTGGTCACTATATCAATGATTGAGATGTGTCAATCAATCCTTAAGACAATCTAAAGTCACAATCGGGGATCACAATCTCGGTAAGCATTGTTGTCAGTAGTCTCGAAGAGATTTTGTAATCAGAAAACGATCCCCGGACCTATTGCACAATAGGTGTGGCGTTCCAGCTCAGCACTTCTCAACAACTATGAACAGCACTGATCCCCGTGATTACACTCTCCCTAAATCCGATCTTTTTGCGGACGAGTATTCGCCTAATACTATCGTCACCCCGCTTATAGATTTGCTTCCGATAGATGACAAGATTACGCCAAATATCACTGGCGAAGCAATTGGCCGTAGTTGTCGCCATTGTCGTCATTACGTTCATGAAGGACGACGAGGTGGACAGTGTGAACAACTAAATGTTTCTGTCCAAAGCCGGTGGGATGCCTGTGCACTTTCCCAATCCATTTTTCTGGGTGACCCAATCCCATTTCTTCCGATCGTAAGGACTAAAAACCCAGAGCACTGTGGTACTGAGCTTAGTCCTTACGAATGCCTTAAGACCTGTAAAATTAGAGTTGCCGTAGGTTGCAATCGTTAAAGTTTTTCATGGGTGTAGGCATGTTGCTTGACGTTATCCTCTTGGCTCACCAAACGTTCTCCATTAAGAATCCGTTTTCGCTCCACTGAGTATTTAAAGTCATCTCGTCGCTCTCCAACTGGCAACAAGGTCTGGGCAACTTTCCGGGCCTGATAGGTCCGAGCCGCTGCGATCGCCCGCTCGACGAAGTCTTCACACCATCTTGAACCTTCCGGAAAGCCCTCTGGACGAATTAGTTTTTCTCCTTGAATGACAGCATGAAAATCGGTTGCGAAAGCAAATTCATAGGACGTTGGAATTCCCGCCACAATGGTCTCTAAGGTGGCTGATGGAAGCGGCTCAATCACCTGGACTGGAATTACTTCACCGTCTTTTTTGATAAAACATGTCGCCAACCCAAGCACCAAGTAGTTCAAGGATTCCGTGTTCGGGGAAATTGCAGCGCTAACACTAGTCATAAAAAACTCCTATTCCAAAGTAATTCGATTCTAAAACGTAGATGAATCAGACCTGATAAAACTGTTGAATTTCTTCGGGAATGGGGCATGTTGAAAACAGACAGAAATCAAAACTCAATTGCTAATTTTCCTCTCCATAAGAGGGTTTGGCAGGTCATTAAAGGAGTTAAGAACTCTAGATTATCTATTTTTCTAAAAATTTCTTAAGCCTTTGGTGAAGCTGAGTAGATTTTCTCAGGACTCAATCATTAGAGCCAGTTTTCCAGGACTTATCTCTCTATGTTCCTGATCCACAATTCATTAGTTATGGACTCAGTCTACTTAGAGACGAGATACATTATCAGCTTGAGCATGTGATTCTATGACTACCCGCAGATTCAGACCGATCGCTCAATTTCAACCTTCACGTTTTCTCCTATGTAGATCCACATTAGAACGATCGTTGAGGGATGGTACCCCGGCACCCCGAATTTCTTGCTCGGCTCGGATGGTGGCACGCAGTCGTAAATCATCATCAATGTCTCAGTTGAACCCAGCCGATCGCGATCGGTTATTGCGTCAACAATCTCTTTTTTATGCCCAGCGTGGTGACTTTAGTACGGCAATTTCTGGGCTGAATCTATTGTTATCCCGTTACCCACATAGCGCGCGGGATTACAACAATCGGGGTCTAGTTTATTTTAAAGCGGGCGAATGGGACTTGGCACTCTCGGACTACAACAAGGCTATGGCTCTGGATCATACTCTGGCCAATGCTTACAACAATCGGGCTAACTATTATGTGGCTCAAGGTGATTTGTTGGTGGCGGTGGCAGACTACCAAACTGCTATCGAGCTAGATTCTAGTAATATTCGCGCTTGGATTAATCAGGGCATTACCTTTCGGGAATTAGATATGTATATTCCCGCTTTAAATAATTTCAAAGAAGCACTAGCCCTAAATAACAAAGAGCCAGATCAGGGGGTGTATATTTTTCTCTCTGCGAACATTTATGCCGAACGGGGCCGAACGAATCACCTATTGGGCGACTGGAACTGCGCTATGAATGACTACTATGAAGCAATCGCCTATCTTAATCACGAGTCCCAAAGCCTTACTTATCCGCCGTTGTGGTGGCAAGTTGATGGTTGGCTTGGGGAACTTTGGAAACTTTACGAGGAAGTCCCTGAATGGGGAAGCCAAAATTAAATTCCCACAATTAAAATCCACTAATTTTAAAAGCCTCAGGACATGATGGTGACCTCATCCTGAAGCTTTTAAAATGAACAGAAATAATACAGATGCGAAGTAGATGCAAAAGTGGTTTGGATTATTGTGAATTACTTAGATTTCACGTTGCCTAGCTTACCGATCGTGCCATCATCTTTCACTGTCCAGATGTCATAGCTACCAATCACGTCTCCATTCCCATCCAGATCCACGTTTCCGCTCGCTCCTTGGTAGTTAATTGGTTTTCCCGCTTTCAACAGATTGAGACCTTCGCAGACATCCGTGACGGCCTCACCGGGACCATTGGCGACGGCCTTAATCTTGCTTTGAATTCCTTCACCAGTATTTTTCCTAGACGCTTGAGCGGCCAAGACTAAAAGTGCTGCTGCATCCCAGGAGTGGGCCGCGTAGGCTCCCACTGGACGGTTTAGTTTCGCCTTCCAAATTTTAGTAAAGTTGGCGAGGGCGGTGCCGTCTGCACCAGGAATGGTGCCGATAACGCCCGCTGCAATATATTTACCATCTTTAGTTTGGCCGACTTTTTTAGCTAAATCGTCAGAATACATGCCATCAGGGAGGAGCACTGGAATATTTTGACTCAGCCCTTGTTCGTAGGCAGATTTGAGTAAGAGGCTGCCGCTTTCGACATACATAATGGCCGCTACAGCATCTGGTTTGCTACCAAAGACCTCCGCAGCTTCGGTTTTTAGTGTGGTGGCTTTGGGGTCGTAGCGGGTCGGTGTGGCCTCGTTAACGATCGTGCCGCCCAGCGCTTTGAAAGCTTTGATGAATTCCTGTTCAAAGCCGATGCCGTAGTTGTTGTTGATTACGATCGTTGCGATTTTTCTATAACCTTTGTCGTAGGCGAGTTTGGCCATGGCAGGGGCTTGATAGGCATCTGACGGCGCAGTTCTAGCCCAATAGCCATTGAATTCCTTAGATTTTTTAGTTAGTTCTGGACTGGTGCTTCCCGGCGAAATCATCATGACCTTGTTCCGAGAGGTGATAGCCGCTGCGGCCATTGATACACCACTGGCAAACGATCCCACAACTCCAGCAACTTTCTCAACATTGACCAGACGCGTGACGGCTTCAGTACCAGCGGTCGCATCAGTCTGGTCATCACTGGCCACTAAGGTCACAGGCTGACCATTCACCCCCCCACACTGATTGACGGTATCAACTAGCAACGGCACCGAGGCGATCATTGGTCCCCCTAAGGATGCCAAGTCGCCTGTGGAAGGCAACAGAGAACCTAACTTGAGTTGTTTTGGATTTTCGGTGCTGGTCGTAGAGGCGGTTCCTGTAGTTCCTGTTTTTGGGGTTTCGGCTTCTTGACATGCGGCAGTGATCATCCCGAGACCCATCACTAGCCCTGTCACTATTACGCCTTGTCTAACGCTCATTCCAGTTCTCTGCACAGCCATAACACAAGCCTCACAACCCAAGTTCCAAATTTAAACCTAAGGTTACCGCCGATCGTAAAGCTTGAAAAGCCCCCATACATTCTGAATAAATTAAATAGCCGCGAATTAGGTTATAACTCGCGGCTATTTAAACTGATCTAGATAACGGAGAGAGAGGGATTCGAACCCTCGGTACGGATTAATCCATACAACAGATTAGCAATCTGCCGCTTTCGTCCACTCAGCCATCTCTCCAGGCATTCCGACTTGAATAATATATCAGAGATTTCTCTAAAAGTATAACAAGTCGGATAAAAAATTATGAAACTGAAAGGGTGTGAGTGTGATCTGTAAGAAATCGAACTAAATTGTCTTCTAACTAACGGGCGGTAGTGGCTAGCGCGAGAAATGCAAGAACGACATTAACGGTGTAGAACCAACCTACTATTTGGGTCTCGGTCCAGCCACTGAGTTCGAGGTGATTGTGATAGGGCGACATTTTGAAAAAGCGCTGGCCAACACCATCGGCATTTTTCGTCATTTTAAAATAGGAAACTTGAATAATTACCGACAGCGTTTCCCAAAGAAATAATCCGCTAATTAGTAATAATGCAAACAACGAATTGCTCATCAGTCCAACTGCTGCCAATGCGCCGCCCAACGCTAAAGACCCGGTATCACCCATGAAAACCTTAGCTGGATTTCGATTGTGGGCTAAAAATCCAAGGCAAGCACCACTCAGACAAGCCGAAAACGTCATCAGTTCAGGATGGATTGGAGCTGCAATAGCACCCATGCCGAGCATCGCCACAGCAACAGTTCCACCGGCCAAACCATCAACTCCATCGGTCAGGTTGGTTGCATTACTTTCCGCAACTAGCGTAAAAGTTGCTAAACCCCAGAACAGTAGTCCTAGAGGAATCACTACTCCAAAAGGAAGGCTGATGTCTGTTGAGACATGTCCGAACATCATCATCCAGAGACAAAATGCGACAGCAAAGGCAATTTGTAACCCCATTTTGGTGCGGGGAGAAATTCCTTTGTTCGATCGCCGACGGATAATTTCCCAATCATCGGCAAATCCGATGCCTGCGTAGGCTGTTGTCAGAGTTGCAACGGCTATGGCATTGGGGTGAAAGCCACTCAAAATGACCGATAGAATAATGGCAACGGGAACAAAAAAGGCACCTCCCATCGTCGGAGTGCCTGTCTTCTTAAGATGGGATTGAGGTCCATCTTCCCGAATAATTTGTCCTGCTTTCAACGCACGCAGTAACGGAACAGCACCAACGCCAACTAGCGCCGACACAAGACCACAGATCACTAATGGAGCCGTCAACGAGGCTGATGAAACGATCGATCGACTAGCCAATAAATCTAAGGCGACAGATGTTGCCGTCATTCCTGAAGCAAGTGCGACAAATAATTTGGTCCCTGAAAAACTTAGCGATTGACTTGTAACAAATTTTGCATCCACAATCCGCACACTCACACAACTCACTACACACCACACACACATGGGTAAGTCAATTTTCCGGACCTAATTTGAAATTAAGTTCAAAACAATACAAGCTTACCAATCTAAATTATTTTTACTAGAACGATCGCTCAATGAAGACGGAACGATCTAGTAATTATTCTTTTGCTCATGTCTTCAAACGATCGACGAATTCGGTTAGAAAATAGACTAGTCGTCTACATCACCCAAATCGTCATCATCCTCTTCCTCTTCGTAATCCGCATCATCATTGCCCATCAAGTCGTTGATCTCTTGTTCGTCATCAACGAAGTCAAAATCTCCAGGCTGACGAGCGCGAAGACGGCCTGCTTGCTCCAGCCAATCTAGAATGGAAGCCTGCCGTCTCACCTCAAGAACCGCAGCGGGTTTATCCCGAGGCTCTTCTCGTAATGATGGGTTATAAACTTCAAGTGCAATTATCTCTGTCATTGGCTGCTCTGAATGGGTCTCACGAATTGACAGCAGAGGAGAAGTCTGCTGAAAGTTAACCAGAGTTTATCACCGAGTTTGAAAATTGGCGCATCGATCGCTAACTTTCTTGTACTTTTTCGATAAACAATAACTCCCAAAAGACTATACCTTGGATAGAGTGCGCCAAAAAGCATTCTATGGAATATCTATGCTCAAATTTATGTAGCCCGTGAATTAATACAATGTTGAAATTATTTGAACTAAAAGACACATTGCTTCAAACGTTAAACCGTCAGCGCCAAGACCATCTTTGGCAAACTCCGCCCGAGTCTGTCGAAGACCTAAATCAATGGACTCGGACTTGGGGATTGAGTTTCCAAATCGGTAATCAATTGATTTAGGTCTTCGACAGACTCGGGCGGAGTTTGCCAAAGATGGTCTTGGCG
>JAYUEU010000406.1:0-6016 GCA_043739065.1 Synechococcales cyanobacterium
GCGATCGAGAAATGATAGACTCTCGATCGCTTCTTTCGATCGTAATCTTGTAAAGATAACGCACAATATAAGCACTTATTTTGTGGTCTTGGGGCTAAGCCAATGAATACCCGATTAAATACTCGCTTACTTTTCCTATGCGCGGCCTTGGGTTTGACTGCTGTTGTCAATCTTTTGCCTAGCCCCCAGAGCGCCAACGCCTATATTGCCCGCCAAGAAATTCGGGTTGAACGCCTGAAAAATGAATCCTATGATGCGTTTATTCGTCGATCGGAATTGGTTTTGCGGGCCGCTCTTCAACGGGGCTTCGATCGGGATGTGGTGATGAGTTCCATGTTCATTTTTATCATCGGTCAACATCAAGGACTGGAAGCGCCTGTTATGAGCGTTGAAGTTAGCCGATCGCAGTGGCAAAGCCGTCCCGATCCACGAGTCTGGGCGACCTATTACCGGATGTCTCAGACGTTGCTGGGTTTTGGCTACGTTTCAACGCCTAATCTCTCCCCACCCGGTGGGATAGTTCCCGTCCCGATCTTCTCCACACCTCCGCCGATTAAATCACTGCCCTTGTCTACGAGGAAACCGTCTTTGAGAATTAAAAAAACGGCCACGCCCGCGCCAAATTCCTCTTCAGGGGCAACAGGGCCAGCTAATCTATTCCCGGATCCACTTCCAGCAGTACCCCCATCTTCACCTCCTGCTCCTCCTGTGCCCTAAAGCTGTTGGCGAATTCGGATATCCTTCTAGTCCTGTCACTTAATCTCACCGTGAATTCACCTCCTTCTTCTGAATCTTCGATCGATCCGCAAATGAAGCAAGCGATAGAACGTCTTCATCAGTTGACGGTGTGGGGCCGATGGGCTGTAGTTACGGGGCTGTGGTTGACTGTAGGGATATGGAGTCTTTGGCAAATGCGGAAAGTGTGGGAAGTGGCGTGGGAGTATTTCACTTGGTCCGCGATTCGGGTAGGGATGATATTTCACCCGTTGGCGACGATCGGGCTGGGGCTATGTATTGGCATGACGCTTAGTGTTTTGATTTGGCAAAGCCGTAATATTATTTGGGGATTGCCGAAGTCTGAACAAGAATGGCTTCAGCAGCGAATTCTCAAAATTCAGCAACAGGGTCCGTCCCATCCGCTGTGGTCCAAGATTTATGGCGATGATTACTCGAATTAAAGGATTCTATGCAGTTAAAGACGGTAGTGATTACTTACAAGGCCGGAAATCGGATTGCAGAACGTACAGCAAGGCAAAGTGCAGAGGTCCTCGAAGCCCGAGGTTCGACGGTTTTAGTGGGTGCTTCGGGAGCCTATGACAATCCCTATCCTGCATTTATTGCTTGTAGCGATCGCCCGATCGACTTGGCTGTAGTTTTGGGGGGTGATGGGACCGCATTGGGGGCAGCGCGGCATTTAGCTCCGGAAGGGATTCCGATTCTGGCCGTTAATATTGGTGGGCATTTAGGCTTTTTGACTGAGTCGGCGGACCAGTTTGACAGTGAAACAACCTGGGATCGTTTGGCGGACGATCGCTATGCAATTCAGCGCCGGATGATGTTGCAGGCGAGGATGTTTGAAGGGAACGATCGTTCTAATTCTGAACCTGTGAGCGATCGGTATTTGGCTTTAAATGAGATGTGTATCAAGCCTGCTTCCGCCGATCGGATGGTCACGTCTATTTTGGAAATGGAAATTGATGGCCAAGTGGTAGATCAATATCAAGGCGATGGCCTGTTGATTGCGACCCCAACGGGCAGTACTTGTTATACGGTGGCGGCAAATGGTCCGATCGTGCATCCAGGAATGGAAGCGATGGTGATTACGCCGATTAATCCCCTAAGTTTATCGAGTCGGGCCATTATTATCCCACCGGGCTGTGTTGTGAGCGTTTGGGCCTTGTGCGATCCTGATTTGACGACCAAACTTTGGATGGATGGTGTGATGGCAACGACGATTTATCCCGGTCATCGGGTGGATATTCGCATGGGCGATCGGAATGCGGAATTTGTTGTTTTGCGTGAAGATTATTGCTACTACCGAACGCTACGAGAAAAGCTACATTGGGCGGGTGGCAGAGTTCGCTACGGTCATGAATTGCGCAATTAATGTCTTGGAAACCCAGTCTTTCTAAGGCACGGCAGCAATTCTAAAATCAGAACGGCTTTCAGGCTCTGATTTTTTTGAATTTCTGCCACATAACGGACGGCCAAACAATTTGCGTCATAATCAACAGAGTAATGAGCTGTTCCGTGTGTAGCCGCTTGTTAGATCTCCAGATTGATTGCTTACAAAACTAAATATTTTTGCATTGTGAAAAATATTTAAGCATGTCTTCGAGACGATTAAGGCTAGGCATAGACCTTGTACCCTCGTCTAGTTTGACTTTCATAAGCTTAGCCAATTCCCCTATACAGGGCTTATTAGTGGTTTTAGATGATCGCCTGTGCTCAAGTAGTGGACCCACAAAAATTTGGTCTTTTTTCTTGGGTGCATCAATAATAGGAACATTAGAAAGCCAGTCATGATTTGAGACTAAGCAGATTACTACCTTTGTAGCTGCTTCTACTCTTACTGGATCCATAGTCTTAAAGCCATGAACAAGTCTGTGACGCAATGGCTCAATCTCAACTAGCGCTTTCCAGCCTTTTGCTGACTTATTAGGCCAGTTATGCGGGTGCTTCAAACCTAGATCTGATATTACAGATTCAGCCGCTGACATGCTACTGATTCTTTTCTTGGCCAAGACGCTATCGGCATCTTTCAGCAGCCATCCTTTCTTGTGAATCACAACTCTTATAAAGCGTGTGCGTAAAGCTTCCCATGCTATCCAACTACAAATAAATGCGGGGACAGTGTATTCATTGTTGCTTAGCGCATGATCGTGCAGCAATATGGATTCGTCAAGCAAATTTTGTATGGAGGATGGATTCATATATTGAATACTTACAAGGAAAATATAGAGTAGATTTGAAATCTGTATCACTTTGTCTGATCAGGCATTGCTTCCGGCCTCATGGTAGATCTAACTGTTTAATATACGGAAACACTCTGAATATCATCCTGATTTGCATGGATACCCCGACACCTTCCGCATAATCCTCTGATTTGGGCAGATACCCAGATAGATTCCGTACATCTCACTAACTTAGGCAGCAAATTATTCTCCTGATATAGTGCCAGCCTGTACCTAAAATCGATCGGTGTAGGCTGGTAAATCCGGCTCAAAATAGGTCTTAAGCCGCAGTCTGTTGCTCATCTAGACGTAAGAGACGACGGTAGAAGGCTTGGGAAAAATCTGAAACGCGGGTGCGGCGGTAGGTGAAAATGACATCAATCAAAAAGTCCACAAACTCAAAGTTCGCCAACATGACTTCATAACTCAAATCCGCATTTCCATCAAACTGAATCCGACAACGGCAGAGATCCGCTGGCAAGTTTGAAACGTTCCAAGTCGCGATGAATGGGATACTTTCACCACCCTCAATGTTTCGCTGGCCCTCTAGGTTTCCACGTTGATACAAGCTGATGGCAAAGGGCAGGATTTGCTTTTTGCTAGCTTGGGGATAGTAGGGTGCATATACCCCACATTGAGGAGCAGGAGCGGGGGTGAGTTTTTCAATAGACATGGAGATTTTATAAGTTGTGATTTTGTAACTGACTCAGGCGGTTGAGCTGAAATGAATTATGTTGGAGCAACAAGATTCTGGCTGTAATCATTATTCCCCGATCGTTGTTGCACCTTTACATTAAAACGCGATTCGCCGAATTAGGGTTTATTTTCTGGCAATTTTCCTGAAATCCAATAGTGTACTAACACTTGCCCGAAGGCCCAAGCATTCCGATCGGGCGGCCCTGTCACATCTAATAATTGTTCTACTAATGGTCGTAAATCAAATGACAACAGATCTCGCGGTCCATTGCTCAACAGTGTAAACAAATCGTAAGCCATTTGGACCTTCCCGAGCACCAATGGTAGATGTTCTAACGGAACTTGGGTTGCGAGTAAAGCTCCTAGTGCGGGTGAGCCAGTGGTGGCGGTGGATAGGAAGTTCAGAATGGGAGTCTTCAATAATGCGGTGAGACCTTGGGTTGTGGTCATTTGGAAACAGTAACGATCGATGATTTGGGCGGCGGCGACAGTTTTTGCTTCCCGACTTGAAAGAAACCGAGCCAACCGATCGCGCTTAGCTGGATCAAGACAATCCATTAATGCTACGGAAAGATCGTCTTGGCCCCAAGCTGCTCGATCGCTATCCCAAGTTACCAGCGGCAGAATCGTTCCATTCAGTAACGTTGCGCGATAGTTGATGGCTTCTCGAATTGAAATTTCTTTTGGTCGAGTTCCCGATCGCCAGTCATAGGGAGGTTCCCACTCTCGGATCGGACGCAGACGATCGACTTGGTTGACGACAATAATGGTTGGAAGTGCTTTGAGTGATTTTAGGAAATCTAAATCCATTTGCAATGCTGGATCAAGCGCGGGTGTTACTAGGAGCAATGCGTCACAGTTTTTTGCGTGGTGCAACACTTGATCGCGAAGGTCGTCACCGTCAACTTGCTCATAACCGGGCGTATCCCAAAGCTGAAGCCGATCGTCTCCTATTTCCCACGCATAACTCTGAATCTTGTCCGTGCTAGGCAGTGCATCGACAATGGCCTTGGGTTTGGTAAAAAGCGTATTAATTACACTACTTTTGCCCGCGCCTGTTCGACCAATGAGTAAAAGATTAATCGGGGCTTGTTCGATAACACTAGCGGGTTGAGCTAAGACAATGGCTTCTCGAAGGGTCTGGGTCTCGGGGCGCGAGTTGACAATAGATTGAGCTTCAGCGCTAGCCTCGGCGATCGGTGGTTGGGGTGCTGTAGTGCCGCTGTAAAGAACGATCGCTTGTTGGGCAAGATTGCGGAGGACGGCTTCACGTAAAAGTTGGCTTAAGTTCCCAACGAGTTCTTGATTGGCGCGACTATTGAGACCACTGGTTGCTGTGTTGGTAATCGCTACTGCTGGATTAACGACCCATCTAGCCCATTGCCAAAGTTTCCAAACGTTGCGAGCCGATGGGGCAAATTTTTGATACACCTCATAACCTTCATAGGCTTGGGCGATCGTTAACCGTCCCAAAACGGGCGAGAGCTTGGTCATCCATTGGTCTAGGTCATCGATGGTTCCTCGCAGCAACCCGTACGCTTGTGGCACATAGATATTGAGTAAGGGTTGTTTTGCATCGGGCGCATAAATAGACGCGATCGTTCCAATTAACCCCAAACATCGACTCCAGAACTGCGGCCAATCTTCCCACACGGGTAGATCATTTTGGGCTAAAGCCAAGACCTGGGTCAACTCAACATTTGCTCGTTGTGCCTTGGAACCCGCGCTGGTCAAACCGTCAATCTCTGGCAGCGTTTCCGACAATTCTGCGATCGCATCTTCTAATTCCGTCAAGACGGGCCGAGTCCATTGAACCAACACCCAACGCCATCCCACAAACACTAATCCGACAATGGCCCAAATCCAGCTCAATCCCCAGTCATGAATCTGAATGGCTGCACTGACCAGCAAAAATAGGATCACCAACGCGATCGGAGCAATCAACACAATCCATTGCCATCGTTGCAGCTTCACCATGATTCGCCTTCCCAAATGATGCCTTTACATTATGTCTTCACTTCAAGATGCCTTCACGTTACGAGACATCTTAGTTCCAAGATGACAAGCCAGAGTTTTATTACATTTCTTACAATTGTTACATTTCTTAAAAATAGCTTTACAAATCGCAATACTTAATATATATTCATATACATAGACGCAACGAGCGCAAGACACACCAATATCAACTACAACACTTCAGGAGTGACCCCATGAGAACTGGATCTATCAACGACGATCAAGGACTTGCTAACAATTTTGCTGTCGAACCTGCAATCACCTACGTCCAAGGCAGTGAGTCTCAGTTTGGCTTCAACGCAAGCTCTGAGATGTTGAATGGCCGCCTAGCGATGATTGGTTTTGTCAGC
>JAYUEU010000407.1:0-3636 GCA_043739065.1 Synechococcales cyanobacterium
AGACCGACAGTTTTAGAAAACCACAGTCTAAAGCAATGCAAAGAACACTCGATCGGGTTTGTAGTTATACCGTCAAAAGAGTTCGTGTGTTCGCACCACCATCAAATGTACGAACATACCCAAATGGTCAGATTATTTGTACCATTCAGAATACGAAAACAATTACAACCTATGGCATTTATAACTATGGCCAGAATGGTAATTGGCAATATACAGATGCTTGTGGAAAAATAGGTGTAATTGATTCTAGCCAATTTCGTTAATGATTCTGATCTTGATAGCCATCGATCGTAACCTTGCCCGTCTTAGCTTTGATTAATTGCCAAGGCGATCGGTCCGATCGTGAATCTTCTGGCAGTTCCAAAGCAATCTCTGATGCAATGGATTTAGGTGTAGTCGTTGCATCGGTTGGCTGAATAGCGATTGTGCAGATCGTCAGCAATTCTGCGATCGTAACCCCGACCATAATTCTAATATTCATAATGTTCCTTAAAATAAGGTTGTTCTATCTTCTATCACGCAGGATTATCGACTTATTCTGGATTTTCTGGAAAATTGTGATTGTTTTTGGAAAGGGGCAATCGTACTTTTACTCATTATTAATATGAATGAACTCCTGTCCTTTTAAATCAATTAATTTAGTGCTTACGATCGTTCTTTGCAATTTAGGAACATCGTAGTAACCTACGCCAACAGACCAATCAGGCAATCCTAATTCTGTGGCAAAAGCTTGATGTCTAGTTGTTTCTGAAGAATATTTATTACGTAGAATTTTCTTTGTTTTTACTAAATCAAGATTTAATTTTAAGCAATCTTTTAATTTCTCAGGCCGACTAATCTGAGTTGTATCAATGTCCTTCATTTCATCATCGTCCTCCTCATTCAAATCCAAAAAGAACTTACTAAAATAATCAGGCCTAGAATCATAGGCATCCACGATCGCCCCCTTCTCAAAAAGCCAATACCGCAAAATACGATCGTCATGATTCAACATGGCCAACACAGGCGTATTCACCGATTCTGATAGCAACGTCCCGACTTGAATAATCGAAGACAATGCTTGACGATCGGTCTCCTCGTCATAGACAACCAAATAACCTACTTGAGGCGGAGAAACGATCGCCACCCGTCCAGCATCTCGTAAAATAGCTACCACGTGCTGCTGGTCCGATGATTTCACTGAGAAATTAACGTAAAACTTTCCCATACATTCCAAGAATAAATCTGAAATTGATTATAGTCGCTCAGAAAAATAGTGTACATACTCAGTATTCCCCTACAATCGAACTCGGTAACTAAAAAGACCCGTAAAATATTAGAGAAGTACGCATGGACCTGACTCGTATTCCCGCTCAGCCAAAACCCGGCTTACTTAACGTGCTGATCGAAATCGCAGCTGGAAGTAAGAACAAGTATGAATTTGACAAAGACCTCGGCGCACTAGCCCTCGATCGTGTTCTGTCTTCCAGCGTCATGTATCCCTATGACTACGGCTTCATCCCCAACACCTTGGCGGACGATGGCGACCCACTTGATGGCATGGTGATCATGGACGAACCGACCTTCCCAGGTTGTGTTATCGCAGCGCGCCCGATCGGCATGATGGAAATGATCGACGGCGGCGATCGGGATGAGAAAATCCTTTGCGTCCCCGACAAAGATCCTCGTTATGCTCATGTCAAGTGCCTCAAAGACATCCCCCAACATCGCCTCGACGAAATTTCTGAGTTCTTTAAGACCTACAAGAATCTAGAGAAAAAAGCCGTTGAAATCTTAGGCTGGAAAGATGTTGATGCAGTGTTGCCTCTAGTTGAAAAATGCATTAAAGCTGCCCAATAGACCCGCGAATCGGCGAATTCTGTGACCTAACTATCTCTAGATCACGACTGAGATCACAGACAACCGAATCTAAAAAGCAGCATAGTAGGTGAAGGAATTATGCTGCTTTTTAGTAGATGGTCACAATCTAAAATTATTGGGGCTATTATTGAGAATAATCCTGATTCGAGTAATTTATTCAGTATAGTTTTTTATTGCTAGACCTAAAACGTTTAGGAATAACAGGTGTCTGATCAATAACTCTATGACGAGATATGGGCATGTATCACTTGAAATGGGTACGTTAAAACTAGGTTCATTATTACTGCATTAAGCGGATTAAGAGTCGGGAAATGGTTCACTCAACAGAGTTTGCAGTTCGATTTTGGGGCGTTCGTGGAAGCGTCGCTACCCCAGGATCATCAACGGTTCAATACGGGGGCAATACGTCCTGTGTTGAAATGAGGGTGGCGGGGAAACGGCTTATTTTTGATGGCGGGACAGGGCTGCGTGTTCTGGGCCAACAGCTTTTGAAAGAAACGCCGATCGAGGGTCATCTGTTTTTCAGTCATTCGCACTGGGACCACATCCAGGGCTTTCCATTTTTTCGGCCTGCCTTTATGTCTGCTAATCGATTTCATATTTACGGCGGAGTTGCACCCAACGGAGCGAGCATGCAGCAGCGCCTAAGTGACCAAATGCTCCACCCGAACTTTCCCGTCCCGATGCAAGTCATGCAGGGAGATCTCCAGTTCCATGACGTGTTTCCCGGCCAAGTGCTTGACCTAGGCGATGGGGTGACGGTCGAAATGGGTTCGCTCAATCATCCCAATACAGCTCTGGGCTACCGGGTGAGCTGGAATGGTCGCAGTGCGGTTTATGCGACAGATACGGAACACTATGCTGATCATGTAGATGAAAATCTTGTACATCTATGCCGCGATGCCGATGTCTTGGTCTATGACGCTTGCTATACGGATGAGGAATATCACGATGAGATATCTTCTAGACGCGGCTGGGGACATTCCACTTGGCAAGAGGCATTACGTTTAGCCAAAGTGGCCAAGGTTAAGCATCCGATTATGTTCCACCATGATCCAGACCATGAGGATGAGTTTCTCGAAGCTGTGGAGATGGACGTTAAGGCGGCTTATCCGGGGGCTTGTTTGGCTCGGGAAGGGATGGTGATTAATCTTGTGGGTAAAGAAGATACGGAGATTGTCTTCCATCGTCCTCTGGAGTTACAGTCAGATATGGAAATGGAGGCAGAATCAATTTAATCTGCGGCGGTACAATTAGGACGATCGAGTTCATGGATTTCAAGTCGATCGATGATCTCGTTGGGAATTTGCAAAAGCCTTTTGGAGTGATAAACCGATCGTCCCTTTCTCAATTCAGTGTTCGTTATTCAGGGAGGCCCGATCCCCCTAACCCCCTTGAAAAGGGGGAACCGGAGATGGAGGGGGAATGATGGTTTGGGAATGAATTCAAATTCAAGCAAAACTAACAATATCAAAATCACTTCTTGTTCCCCTTTTTTCTTGTTCCCCCTTTTTAAGGGGGTTAGGGGATCGAGTCTCCTGCAACAAACGCAAGATTTGCGGGAGAACTAGGTTTATGTCGTGAGGGCGTTGTTGATGGGCCGATCGTATGGGTTGAATCATTCACCGTTATTTTTGTCTTACGATCGGGATCTAGTTCACCGTGCGAAGGAGATGCGTAACGTCAGTTCTGTTTAAGCCGTAGGAGCTAAAACCCACTCCAGCCTTAATCCTGGCTTTTTCGGCTGATGACAATAAGCAATTAGTCCACAGAGAA
>JAYUEU010000408.1:0-2966 GCA_043739065.1 Synechococcales cyanobacterium
GTCACGGGTAATGTACCAAGTCAAGGCCCCGCCTGCTACGACGATCGCTGACAAACATAAAAACACGACCTTTAACCCCAGTGCCGATTCCCCAATGCCTGCCAAGACCAAAGGCAAACTCAAAGCAATGTTCACAGCATTATTTTGTAAGCCAAACACTTTGCCCCGCATATCTTCTGGGGTTTCTTGTTGAATCGTAGTTTGCATTGGAATTCCGATCGCTGCCGCAAAAAATCCGACTAACGCCAAACAGCCAAAGGACGGCCAAAAATGAGTGTAGGTAAAGGCCAACGCCGATAAGGATACCGCCATTCCTGTCGAGCCATAAATTGCAAGGCGATTGTTTGAAATTCTCTGACCAAAGGTGCCTAACAACGTCGCTCCCATGGCCATGCCCAAACCGCCCGCCGCCAACAAAAAGCCAAACTGTGACGATTTAATTTCGGGCATCACTTCTGCTAAGCGCACAGCTAACACTGACAGCGCCGCAAACACTGAGAACAAAATCACGAGCTGAATCAAGGCTCCTCGCACATGGGCCTGCTTGCCGAGGTAGTCCAAGCCATCCTTAATATCGGCAAACACATGGGGCCGTTCAAGGGTTTTATCGACGGGGACTTCGCCTGTTTTAAGAAACATAATCAGTAGACCTGCGATCGCATACCCGCCGCCCACAACCAGTTCCTTACCCAAATCCATCACGCCCAAGCCAGAAAAAAGCTGATCGGCCAACGCCAATAGCGGCTCTCCGACAGCAAACCCAATAATTACCGAAGCCATCATCGTAGTGGTGTACAACGAATTGGCAGATAGAAGATTTTCTTTTTCCACCAAAAGTGGCATTACTGATTGTTCAGCAGGTGCAAAGAACTGCGTCAATGTAGATACCAAAAACGTGATCACCAACATCAACGCAAACCCTACAGGAGTTTCTCCCCAAGGTGTCCAGTCCTTCACAGCCCACAGCATTACTGGAAGTGAAAAAACTAACAGTCCGCGTAACAAATTGGTCGCAACTAAAACGCCTTTCTTGGACCACCGATCGACATACACGCCCGCAATAGATCCAAATAAAATCGCCGGAATCGTCGAGGCAATCATCGTCGAAGACACCCACCCGCTAATAGGTTGGTCATCCTGTTGAAATCGGGACGCAATTAGCGCAATCATTAAGACCAAATAGACTTTATCCGCCAACTGCGAAAAAACCTGACCTGACCACAGCGTCAAAAAAGCACGATTTTTTAATACTGGAAGAAAACCTTGCTGTGCCGGAATTTCGGGCTGAGGAGCGACTTCGGGCTGTAATGGCTGTTGAATCTCTAAATTATTAGGCGATGGAGGTATTGATGGGTCTGAAGAATCCTGAAGCAATGCCTTGGCCTTATCAAACGGAATAACTTTCGATTCATCCCCAAATGGGCTACCTTGGATCCCGGCTAATTTTCCACGGGGATTCAGAGTTGCAGGGGTTGGGGGCGTTGTTTTTCGGGACGGTTGGGGGGACACAGGATTGTGCATACTGCCGGGTTTCATAGCCTAATGTGGAGCAGGAAAATCATCATGAAATGAAATCGAATGAGATACCTTACGAAATTAGAAGATCCTCAGGCGCTAAAATTTCTGTTTACAGTTTAGCACCTGCATCTTATTCAACGTGGGACGAATCAACGATCGATTCTGCATTACAGGTGTTCTAAGCTACTTCAAAATATGCATTATGGACTTGATTTCCTAAAAAAGTTGATCGACTAATGTTGCCGATCGGATGGGCCGATCGAAATGGTAGTGGGCACAAGAGCGTAAAAGACGTTCAATCGATCGCCATGCCATATCGGAATTCATGCCTTGGGGAAGGGTTTCTGGATCCAAATAGGGCAACTCTTTCCCCGACAGTTGTTGCATCAGCGTCATTTGAATGGCTCCAAGTTGCGTGGGCCGCGAGGCAGGTCGGGCACCGTATAGCCTCACCGCACGTTCTGCAACCCGAGTGACTGCTCCTGACTCTATTTCCCGATCGTCTTCTGATGTTTCACCTTGCTGCTCCAATCGCCATGCCGCCAATGCTGCTAAGGTCACTGCTCCGCCCGCTTCGACACTAAATGCCGCTCGCCACACGGGATTGCCCACTTCCGGCTCTAGAATTTCTCCACTTAAACAACAGCGATACATCTGCGGTGCAATGCCAGCGATCGCTAAGAGCTGATATATGGCATGGGTCAACCGAGCCAAGATTTCTCCTGGTTCTGAGGCTTGTAATTGATGTAAATGTTCCATCAGAAGATAAAACAGCCCTTCCTGAGATTGATCGCTCTGGGCTTGCTGGAGGGCGAGTTCGGCTAAGTATTGGCTTGCCGTCAGTTTACGAATATCAAGGGCCAATTTTGGAAATGATTCAATTGATTCGGCTTGGGTGATTTTGTCTATGGATTTTCCCCGCGCAATCAGCAAGTCGTTCACCACAAACAATGAGCTGCGGCCCGATAGGCTGGACTTTTGCTTCCGAGCACTGGGGGCAATCACCCGAATCAACCCCGCTTCTTTGGTCAAAATCGTCATCATCCGATCGGCTTCACCGGACGGCTTACTACGAAGATTGATTCCGGTAACGCGGTAGGTTCGGGCGTTCCGTTCATCCCGATCGCTATTCATAAGCTGCTGTTCATTAACATATCGCCCATAGAGTTATCTAGAAGAGGTACCTAAAATTATCGCCTACTGAAATTATCGCCCACTCTGAGCCTTGAGCAATTCCATTCCCCGAGACGTTCCAATTCGAGTCGCCCCAGCCAGTACTAATTCCATTGCTTTTTCTAGAGTCCGAATACCCCCAGATGCCTTGATGCCAACCCGATCGCGACTAATTTCCTTCAGAATCCGCACGTCTTCCACGGTTGCCCCACCAACCCAACCCGTGCTGGTTTTCAAAAAGGCCGCCCCTGCATCCATGGCCAGCTCTGCCGCTA
>JAYUEU010000409.1:0-5995 GCA_043739065.1 Synechococcales cyanobacterium
AGAATGGATTAATCTGGAAGTGCTAAATAGGGGAATTGCGGCACTAATGGCTGATGGCCTTGTGATGGCCCGTTGCCACTGTAAGAGACATTGTCACCTTTGACCGCACCATTGGTTAATAGCGATAATGTTTGATCAATGACGTCATCTTGGAGCATTCGACCTGCAATAGGCGAACCTTTTCCATTTACTGCATTCACATAACCACTATGAATGGTCGTGTCAATACGCATGACATCTGGTAAAAATGCAGCCAGCAACGTATCTGCGCGTTGGCTAGTATTACCTAAAGCCATCAAAGTATGCTTTGCTTCAGCACGAACCGGAGCGGCGGCATTGCTCAAATCTTGGGTTGGAGAAATACTATTGAATGCATTTAAGAAATCATTAGTAACAATCAAGCCTTCATTGATAGCTGGACGGCCTAAGCGTTCCATTTGGTTATAGTCGCCTGTCCGTGGGTTTCGAGTTGAGATGGTTTCCCACACATCAAAGACATTCGCTTTACTATTACCCTGAAGGAAGCTTCGAGGAATACGAACCACAATCGCATTTACGTTGTAGCCCTTCGCAAAGTCGACCGCTTGATTAGCAGGACGAAAGCCGACCTTAGGACCAATGCCTATTGCACCTGCGCGCACCCGGAAAAATTGCTCTACATCAAAAAAGAACGGATCTTCGCGCAATCCAGCAAAGACTGAAATTTTGCTATTCCCAATTTTCAGATCATTCACTTTTGGAGCTGACCTTGGATCTGCGCTCAAAGGCGTTGTAGTCCCCTTTCCAAGCACCATTCTGTGTTCATTAACTTCAGAAGTTAATTTAAATGTTTGTTGTCCATTTGCCTCGGGCTTGCTAAATTCAAACTCTAATGCTATGTCCTCTCTCCCCGTTGGAATATCGTTTTTATTTGCTACCCGTGAAACGTGAAATTCGTACTTTGCATTATTGCTAAAGTAATACTGCTGTCTGGCGACCGATCGGGGATTGCTGTTCATTACAAAAACCAAATCATCATCTTTTGCGCCTGAATTTTTGTCTTTTTCACGGAATACATAAAGATCCGTCAAGTTAACATTTCGCCCTTTTGTACTAGTTTCGCCATCATCGTGATCGGATGCGATCACGTTTTTCGCCACGCTCATCCCACTTGCGATTACGATCGCTGAAAATCCTAACCCAAACCAAATTTTCTTATTCATATATCCATCCGAAGGCAACTATGTTGATCTGATCGCCCAACAAATCATCGTTTGCAATGCTGGGGTTGATAAGATATACGGTCGATCGCATCGTTTGGATCTGTGAAATCCAAAAATAATTCTGGCGGGTCAAACTAACCATAGGTGCGGCTGAGCGACTAAGTAGGACATGAGCTATGAGCCTTAGATTTCAATCTCAGTGCCCCGACATCTTGTATCCTATTGAGTGACTAAAAACCATGAGAACTATCCGTGCTTGACCTAAAGCTACTGCGGGAAAATCCCGATCGTATCCAGACCCAACTCAACCGCCGCAACGGCAGCTACGACATCCAGCCAATCCTGAGCCTGGACAGTCAACGCCGTGAACTCGAACAAACGCGATCGCAATTTCAAACCCGCAGTAACGAAATTGGCAAGCTGGTGGGCCAAAAAATGAAGTCTGGAACCAAACCAGATGATGCTGAAATTCTGTCGCTGAAAGCTGAAGGGAATCAAATTAAAGTCGATCTCAGCGAACTCGAACCTCGCGAAAAAGAGTTGAAGGCCGCGATCGAAACCTTACTGTTGCAACTTCCAAACTTACCGAGCGCAACGACTCCTGATGGCAAAAGCGAAGACGATAATGTCGAAATTAGAATTTGGGGACAGGACCATAAACCGAAGCACGCGGTCTTACCTCATTACGAAATTGCCGAGAAGCTAGGAATTATCACAACGGACAAAGCCACAAAGATTGCCCAGACGCGTTTTGTGGCTCTTCTAGGCGTGGGTGCTGCGTTGGAGCGTGCATTGATTCAATTCATGCTAGATACCCAGATTGCGGCGGGCTATGTGGAAGTAATGCCGCCACTGCTGGTCAATACAGACTCGATGACGGCGACGGGACAGTTGCCGAAGTTTGCGGAGGAAAGCTTTAAATGTAGTGATGATGATCTTTGGTTGATTCCAACGGCGGAAGTCCCGGTGACGAATCTTTATCGGGATGACATTATTGATGGGGCCGAATTGCCGATTCAACATTGTGCCTACACGCCCTGTTTTCGTCGAGAAGCTGGGAGCTATGGACGGGATACGCGGGGATTAATTCGTTTACATCAATTCAATAAAGTAGAATTAGTGAAGCTGGTGCATCCTGAAACATCAGAAGAAGAACATCAAAAACTTCTGCGCAATGCTGAGGCCATTTTGGAAGCATTACAATTGCCGTATCGGACCATTGAACTCTGTACGGGAGATATCGGATTTGGGGCGGGGAAATGTTTTGATATTGAAGTGTGGCTTCCCTCGGCGAATACGTATCGTGAAATTTCGAGTTGTTCAAATTTTTATGATTTCCAAGCGCGTCGCGGTAATATTCGATTTAAAGAATTGGGACAAAAAGGAACCCAATTTGTTCATACCTTGAATGGGTCTGGGTTGGCAGTTGGGAGGACAATGGCGGCAGTATTAGAAAACTATCAACGAGAAGATGGCACGATCGCAGTCCCAGAAGTATTGAAACGTTATCTTGGACGCGATTCGCTATGACAAACCATCTCAATAGTTCTTTTAGTTCTTTGAGATAGTTCTATGCGTGATGACTGATCTTAAAGGGTGCGAAATCCGAACTAGCCTATGGGTCGGTTAATCTGTCAGAATAAGTTGGGTTATTAGAATTCGGGATTTTGTTACTATGTCGTTTTCTTCGCTTTGCCGATTCTTTGAACATGTTCGCCAAGTTGAACTGCTACGAAATATCCGATCGGTCCTTTTTGTGGGTCTTTTGGGGTTTCTTTCGTTGTTCTGCGATGCAGCAGATGCTGAGGCGGCGGATTGGATGCAGGTATGGCGATCGCATCCTGATATTGCGATGAATGCGAGTGGTGAAACAAACCCGATTGCTAAGCCAATTGTCAAACCCTCCCCTTCCAACATAACTCCACCACAAACCCAGATTCCAACTGTTGCACCTAAGACTCCAGCGCCCTCCAACGTTGCGATCACGACAGCACCACACCCTAGTCTCGAAATTAGTGCGCCGAAACCGATCGCGCGTGGAAGTTTTGTGACTAAAGCGGTGAAGAAAGTTGGCAATGCAGTTGTAAGAATTGACACCGAAAAAACGATTACGCGCCGTGCAGCAACCGATCCGATGATGGAAGATCCATTTTTCCGTCGGTTCTTTGGGGATGAACTGTTGGCTCCTCGCGAAGGAATGATGCGGGGTCAGGGTTCTGGTTTTCTGATTGATAAGAGTGGCGTACTGTTGACCAATTCCCATGTGGTGAATGGTGCGGATAAGGTGACGGTGACATTGAAAGATGGCCGCAAATTTGAAGGAAAAGTGCGTGGCGTAGATGAGGTAACAGATTTAGCGGTAGTGAAGATTGAAGGAAAAGATTTGCCTGTTGCGACCTTAGGTGTTTCGAGAAATGTGCAAGTTGGTGATTGGGCGATTGCAGTGGGGAATCCTCTCGGTCTCGACAATACGGTGACATTGGGAATTGTGAGTACTCTAAAACGATCGAGTGTGGCGATCGGTATTCCTGACAAACGGCTTGATTTCATTCAAACTGATGCGGCGATTAATCCGGGTAATTCGGGTGGACCGTTGTTGAATGATAATGGTGAAGTAATTGGTATTAATACAGCCATTCGGGCAGATGCGATGGGCATTGGGTTTGCAATTCCGATCGATAAAGCTAAAGAATTGAAAGATCAATTGGCTCGGGGTGAAAAAATTCGTCATCCTTATCTAGGCGTACAAATGACAAATCTAACGCCAGAGCTGGCAAAACTGAATAATGATGATCCAAATGCGGTGTTCATTGTGCCAGAAGTGACGGGGGTAATCATTGTAAAGGTGCTGCCTGGAACGCCTGCGGCAAAGTCGGGAATTCGGCGCGGAGATGTTATTACGGCGATCGATGGGGCTGATGTTCGCAGTGCAGAAGATTTGCAGCGTACAGTAGAAAATAGTCGTTTGGGGCAAGCGCTCAAGGTTGAACTGCAACGCGGTGATAAGACTGAGACGATTACGATCAAGACGGGCGAATTGCAGGAAATGGCTTAGATATTAAGACTGTTGAATTCAGAATTTAAATAAGCTTCGATCGATCGGAGATCATCGTAGTTTGTTCTGGATTGACGGTGAGGCTAGTTAGCATCTGGGTACCCTATGTTCAGTTGCTGGTTTCAGCATGGTAAGGGTGCAATGACAAACCATCGCCTCTCCAAAATTTCTATTTCCCTCTGACTTAGAAATGGAATAGACAATCCCATTCACCATTCTTAATTCTTATGACTTCCCTCATCACTCAAGGCCAAAGAGAACTCAATCGCGGCTTATGGTCGATGGCGCTGGAAACTTTTGAACGGGCGATCTCGTTGGATGGGACTGATTTGGCAGCTTGGGAAGGGAAGACGGCGGCGCTGAAGAATTTGGGGCGGTGGGCTGAGGCGGTTGAGGTTGAGGAATGGTTGGTAGAGGTTCGGAGTCAGGCGATCGTAGTGGATTCAGAAACTTTAGCAGGAAAATGGTTTAATTCCGCTCTAGAAAAAGCTATGCAAGGGGATATGTTACGAGCAATTCAAGATTGGGAAAAAGCGATCGAAATCAAACCCGACTATGGGGGAGCTTACTACAATCGTGCTTGTTCGTATTCTTTCCAAGGCGATTTCGATCGTGCAATTTCCGACCTAGCAGAAGCTATCCGACTGGAACCCGAACATTACCGAAAGCTAGCCGAGACGAACAGCGATTTTGAGCTATTACGTGAAGATTCAAGATTTCTGAGAATGTTGAATTGAGAATAGTTTTGGAGAGGGACGATCGGCATTTAGCAAAACTTGCGCAGATTCAATAAATTTGAGTTACGGAACTTGAACAATATAGGATTGGTTTCGCCCAAGTGGTGTCGTGGAAAGCAAGGACAAACGCCGATCGTTCGGTAATGGAACCGTGACATTAAAATTGCCCGTCCGATCGGTCTCAATAGTGGTCTCTCCAATCAAAAGCAAATTAACCGAATCTGTTCGCCCCACCAATTGTACCGATCGACCATTATCACGAGCTGCAATCACATCTAACCTAACACTAGGATCATTGATTAATCGCGACGGGATTGAGGGTGGCTCATTCATAATCACCGTACTTTGAAGCTCTCGACCGACCTTCTCTATCACCGACTGTGCTTCTAGAGCCACCATTCCCTTCAAAGTCGCCAAGCCAGTTTTTCCACTGGGCAACACACTCACCCCAAACTCAGTCCCCCGAACACCAGCGACACCAGCGGGCGTAATAATTTCAATTTTGGAATTGGGATTATTAAATGGACGAATTTTAAAACGGACTTGGCCGCCATTGATTTTGAGCAGAGTCACATACCCATTATTATTCTTGTACAATTTTTCTATTGAAAGTTCTGTTTTTTCACTCACCTGAATAGTGCCAATTCCTTCATCAATTGCAAGCGTCACTGAGGATTGTTTTCCAGTAATAACAGCATCCCCAACCTCTGTTAGTCGTTGTCCCACTCGTGCTGTGGTTGTGGAGTTTCCAGTCTGATAGCGAACTGTTCCAGCAAGATTGCTTATGGAAATAAATCGTTTAATCTGAAGTTGGAGTGGCGGCTGGGCGTTGGTGCTTGCCGTACTCATGAGAATACCTGTGAAGATGACGCTGCTTAAAACGATCGATTTAAAAGCGGCATACTTAATCAATTGCAGTGGATTTGATTGAAAAATATTTGTTTGAATTGTTGCGATCGTCATAATATTGCCTTTACAATAAAACTATTAATATTGAAATT
>JAYUEU010000410.1:0-3485 GCA_043739065.1 Synechococcales cyanobacterium
CTGACAACTGCTTCGCTTTTCGCATCAATCCATTTGACTGGACTGTCACCACAGTATGCCGCAATCGCGCTCTAACATCCCATGATGTCAACACATTAAGATGGCTAGAACGCCGATAAATGTGGATAAGCAAGGAGTGAAGATGCAATCACTATAGCGGCAAACTGCCCGTATTACAATACGTTACAGGAATTCGTACCTGCCCTGGCTGCGAGTGTAGTGGGGATCAATCTTGATGAAGTTGCTATTTTTGCCAGTCTCCTAGGACTGTACAGACTTTTACAAGTAATCTTCTGATAGAGCTACTCCCTAAACTCCCGTTATCCTTTGCCTCCATTTTTTCTATGAATACGGCCTCTCAGTACTGGAAATTGATCAAGCTCACAGCCTCTGGGCGCAGTCAGACTCAGGAATTACCCGAGGTTCGATCGTTCTTAGGCGAGAGTTTTCCTGAGTTAGTCGAAATGACAAACCTATCGATTCAGCGGCAATTAATGGCGATCGCTCGCCCGTCTGGGAACTCGATTCCTGTACAAGCTAACCAATACGCCGAGTTGGGTCTTCGCTGCTTTATATCAAAACAAATTGAGATGACCTGTGTACAGTTGGAAATGCAGTTTGGGGAATTGCATGGGGTGCGACGATCGGAATTATTGCCGTTGGTTTTGGATGATGATGGGCGAGTCTGGCGTGAGATTCCATCACAAACAGGGTATCGATCGGTGGCTCGGCAAATCTTGGATACGTTTGATCCCGAGCGGGCAAGTTTAGCAACCTGGACGATTCGATTGGTCAAGCATCATCGAGAACTCAATACATTTTTGCTGGAATGCGGAGTCTATCTACTCAGCGACTGGGCCATTCTCAACGACACGCTTCCCGCCAAGCTCCGTCGAGTATTGTCGGGGACGCAGCCGTTGACAGAGCCGGAAATTGAAACTGCACTCTCCGTGCTAGATGCGTACCATGGCGTGTATCGTCGCGATCGGCTGATGGCCCGTCAATCGGGGGCCAAGGGGCAATGTCCGGAACCCACGGAAGAACAACTTAATGAAATGGGTCAACGGTTGGGGATCGGTCCAGCTTCTCGGGTGATGCGGGAATTAAGAAGCATTGCCGATCGGTTGCGATCGTACCGAATTGCTGTTCGGACTGGAAGAATTAAGACGCTTTCGATTCATGGCAATGGAGATGAAGATTCTCGCGAGATGAGCTTGGCGGCTCCGAATCTTGAAGAGAGTGAGAGCGATCGGGCGGCGGAAGATTTTGTTCAGCACTATCGCCATGCGTTTTCGGAAGCCTTAGAAAAAGCAATTCAGAGTGCCATTACCGATCGCGTTCAAAAGTTAAAAGCTCCCAAAAATCAGGAATATCTAGTGGCGATGCGGCTGTTCCACCAAGATGGGTTATCGATGACGGCGATCGCAGCCCATGTGGGACTCGCGGCTCAATTTCAGGTGACTCGACTTTTGAAACTGAAGGAATTGCGCGAATCAGTACGCCATAAAATGATTGAATTACTCAAGCACTACGTAAAAGAGCAAGCCTCAGCTTTTGTGACCTTGGAGCAGCTCGAAAGCTTGGATAGCAAAATTGAAATCGCTTTAATTGAGCAAGTGGATCTCTTGATGGCTGAAGATGCCGCTCAAGCCCAATCGCCAAAAAACTATGGCAAGGGCAGTCGATTTGCTACGGTGCTTTGTCAACAACTCGATCGGATCGCGCTGTAAAGTGTTGCTCGGAACTTATAGCTTGACGGACTTTAAATTCGATCGTGGATCACTACTTCGATTGGCTTTCAGGGTTTCGTAGGCTTCTTTTTCAATAGCACTGAGATCCTTGGGCGGTACGATTACAAGCTTAACGAATTGATCCGTGCGATCGCCCTTAGTATTTTTCCACCCCTTGCCACGCAAACGCAAAGACTGTCCAGATTTGACTCCAGCTGGAACATTAACCGTCACTGAACCATCGGGAGTCGGAACTTCGATTTGGGTCCCCAACACAGCCTCATCAGGAGCGATCGGGACATGGCAGGTTAAATTATCTCCATCAAATTGAAAAAATGGATGCTTCGCGAGTTCAATGCGCAAGTACAGATCGCCGCGTTGGCTAGTGTATTGCGGGCTGTAATTACCTTTGCCTCGGACCCGAATTTTGCTACCGATTTTCGCTCCGGCAGGGATTTTGACGGTAATGCTTTCATTATTGACCGACAATGGCTTTTGAACACCGTTGAAGGCTTCGGAAAAAGTAAGGGTGATTTTGGCCTCAATGTCTAGATTTGCCCCTGCCGATGCACCGCCGCCATAATTGCCTGGATTACCTGGGTTACGAAAACCACCGAAGGGATCGCCGCCCCGTCCACCGCCTGCGCCACCACCATTATTCATTCGACCTAGAAGATCGTTAATGAATTCATCAAAGTTGCCATATTTACCAAATTCGACATCATCAAAATCACTAGCACCACGACCATAACCGCCACCTGATGGGGAAGGCGCGCCTGCTTTATTCCAATATTGACCATATTGGTCATACTTTGCCCGTTTATCTTTATCGGAAAGAACTTCGTAGGCTTCGTTGATTTCTTTAAACTTTTCTTCAGCAGCTTTGTCACCGGGATTAACGTCGGGATGGTGTTTACGGGCAAGTTGGCGAAATGCTTTTTTGATCCCGTCAGCATCGGCTGATTTGGCCACGCCTAAGACGCTGTAATAATCCTTAAATCCCGCAGAAGCCACGATCGTCCTCTCTATTAGTCTTTGAGTGAATTCTTTGATTAATTCCTAGCATTAATATAATGCCCTAATCGCTGTCACCCGACGAGGTGAGAATGTCCGAACTGTGAGGAAATTCGCTAGAACTTGATGTGCAATTGTCTAGGTTGGCGATCGCATTACGACGAAGCATGTTGGGCTTGATGCGACGCAAGGCAGAGGCTGGAAATCGACGATCGTAGTCTTCTTGGGAAATGTTCGCTAGTTCGGTTAGCTTCGGGGCAATGTTCCATTCGTAGGGCTGGAAATCTGGCAGATGGGTCGGAGTCGCAAAACTGATATTCCAGGGGCAAACATCTTGGCAAATATCACAGCCAGCCACCCAGCCGTTGAGATTCTGAGCGATCGGTTCCGGTATAGTTTCAGCTCGGTTTTCGATGGTGTGGTAAGCAATACAGCGATTAGCATCAACAATATGGGGCGCGACGATCGCACGGGTTGGACAGGCATCAATGCAGCGGGTACAGGTGCCACAATGTTGGGTGTGCGGTGCATCAGGTTCGAGGTCTAAGGTGGTGAGTATTTCGCCCAGGAAAACCCAGGAACCGAATTCGCGGGTAATCACGTTGCTGTTTTTGGCCACCCATCCTAGGCCCGATCGCTGCGCCCAGAGCTTGTCTTGAATGGGGCCAGTATCGGCGTAGTAGCGGGTTCTAATTGTTGGATCGCAGCTTTCGAGCCAGAGGGAAAAGGCTTTGAGGCGTT
>JAYUEU010000411.1:0-3630 GCA_043739065.1 Synechococcales cyanobacterium
CGATCGCAGACCAGTTTCAGGCGATCGTGGGCGAGAAAAGCGTCGTGCGTCGTCGTGAAGAATTATTGGTTTATGAATGTGATGGACTAACCAGTTATCGCCAACGCCCTGCGCTAGTAGTCTTGCCGCGCACCACTGAAGAAGTCGCCCAAATCATCAAAATTTGCGACAAACATAAAGTGCCATTTGTTGCGCGAGGCTCTGGGACCGGACTTTCAGGCGGTGCATTGCCTATTGAAGATTGCATTCTGATTACAACGACTTTAATGCGTGAAATCATTAATATCGACTATGAAAACCAAACCGTTACTGTACAACCGGGCGTAATTAACAATTGGGTCACACAGGCCGTTAGTGGTGAAGGGTTCTACTATGCACCCGACCCATCCAGCCAAATCATTTGTTCGATCGGTGGCAATGTTGCAGAGAATTCCGGTGGTGTACATTGTTTAAAATATGGAGTCACCACCAATCACGTATTAGCATTAACGATCGTCACTCCAACGGGCGAAATTTTAAATCTAGGCGGCGAAATGCTTGAAATGCCAGGGTATGATTTGACAGGTGTATTTGTCGGATCTGAAGGAACGCTCGGAATTGCAACAGAAGTAACGCTGCGAATTCTAAAATCATCGGAATCCATTCAAGTATTATTAGCTGATTTCACAAGTATTGAAGCAGCAGGTAAAACTGTATCTGATATTATCGGTGCAGGAATTATGCCCGGTGGTATTGAGATGATGGATAATTTCAGCATCAATGCTGTTGAAGATGTCGTGAATACCAATTGCTATCCTCGAGATGCGACGGCGATTTTATTGATTGAAGTAGATGGTTTAGAAGTCGAAGCGACGGCAAGTGCTAAACGAATTGAATCAATTTGCAAACAAAATGGTGCCCGCAATGTCACGATCGCAACCGATGAGGCCGATCGGCTGACCCTATGGAAAGGTCGAAAAGCGGCATTCGCGGCGATGGGAAAAATCAGTCCGGATTACTATGTGCAAGATGGTGTAATTCCCCGGACTCAATTGCAATATGTATTAGGTGAAATTGAACGGCTTGGGGCTGAATTTGGGTATCCAGTCGCTAATGTTTTTCATGCAGGGGATGGCAATTTACATCCATTGATTTTATACAACAATGCAATACCCGGAGAACTTGAAAAAGTCGAAGAACTGGGCGGCGAAATTCTTAAGCTTTGCGTTCGTGTCGGCGGTAGTATTTCGGGTGAACATGGCATTGGCGCAGAAAAGCGGTGTTATATGCCTGATATGTTTACGACCGCAGATATTGAAACCATGTTGTATGTGCGTGAGGCGATCGATCCTCAGGGAATTGCAAATCCAACTAAACTATTTCCCACACCCAAGACTTGTGGTGAAGGCGCAAAGGGGTATGCAATGCGGGATATTCGGGGAGTCGATCGATTTTAGGTCAAATATATCAGGAAGAAAATCTGCGAGAACATTGAACCGAATGCCTTAGAAATCCTGTACGCTAGATTCCTGTCGTCCTAGAATTTCTCTGTGATTTAATGAATCGAAGTTTCCGAATTGCGGCCCTGATTACCTTTATCAATGCCTTGAGCGCCACGGTCCTGATCCCGGTCATCTATCTGTATGCGCGCGCATTTGAGTTGACAGATCTTCAGGCCGGATTGCTGCTTTCGACCTTTAGCACCGCTCAGTTTTTTGCAACGCCGATAATGGGGAAATTGAGCGATCGTTTTGGTCGAAAGCCCCTGCTAGTGATTAGCCTCATCGGTACGGTCATTGCAAATTTCTTGGCGAGTTCAGCGTCATTTTTGCCCTTATCTATTGGCTGTGTCGTACTGTTCTCGGCAAGATTTTTTGATGGAATGACGGGCGGGAATGTGTCTGTGGCTCAGGCGATCGTGGCGGATGTAACGGAACCCAAGGATCGGGCCAAGGCGTATGGAATCTTTGGTGCAGCATTTGGTTTGGGCTTTGTGGTCGGTCCAGTCATTAGTTTGGTGGCGCAGAAATTGACGGAAGGAATGGGCACAAAAATTTCCTTGGGCGCTGCATTTTTTGCCTCTTCAATTTTGGCCACGATCGCCCTGAGCCTGACCTTGTTATTTTTACCCGAAACTTTGCCGCCAGAGAAACGCAAAGTCGGTGGGCGGTGGTTTGATTTGGGATTGAAGGAATTAGCGCAGGGATTTTTCTTACCTAGAATTGGAATTTTAATTTTATTGAATTTCCTGATTGGCACAACATTTACAATTTTCACCTTTGGATTCCAACCCTATTACACCAAAGTATTAAATCAGGGAAATTTATCGTTAACAGGATTGTTTGTGATGATTGGAATATTGGGTGCATCATCTCAGTTGGGCGGGGTTCCCTGGCTGACTAAACATACAACGCTAACTAGAATTTTGTTTGCCGGATTGTTCGTTAGAGGATTCGCATTTTTATTCATGCCACTGTGGCCAGATGTTCGTTATTTTGTTGAAGTTGGTATCGTATTTGCGCTATTTAATGCTATGGTTCAACCGATGATCAGTACCCTAGTATCGTTGAACGTTACGCCTGCACGTCAGGGAATTGCATCGGGATTGAATGCCTCTTATCTCAGTATTGCTAATGCTCTGGGTCCGGTGATTGCAGGGGGGATGGTGAATGAAAAATTTCCCAATAGTTATAGCTATCCGCTCTATTTTGCGGGGGTGGCGACCTTAGCGACTCTGGCATTAGCGATTATGACTCGCGATCGGTATAAGCCCGATGGAATTGAGATTTGAATTTAAAATGGAGACTATCCCAAACAGAAAATAGTAATTATGGATGATGATTGGTTACCCTACGATTTGAAACAACGACGACGATCGCGCCGCAAAAATTCCAAGCGAAAGCAACTGAAAGGATGGTTACCGACATTGATTTTTGGGAGTTTTGGAGTAGTTTCTGTTGGGGTTGGCATCATGGAAATGGGTGCGGGGCAGATGACGGAAGTGGTCTGTTTCCGATCGGGCATTAAACAATTGGCCTGCTCTCGGACCATAACAACGGGATTAAATCGTGAGGCGACGAAGGATATTAAGAATATCGAAAAATCCCAGATTCAACAAGTGGGCCGAAAGTTTCGTAATGCCTATCGGGTCGTGCTAGTTACACCTGATGAGGATGTGCCGATGACGGAAGATTTTAAATCGGATAAACGCGAAAGTTTAGAACATATTAAAAAATTGAATGAATTTATTCAAAATGGTTCAGAACCTAAACTCGAAATTCAAGTAGACGATCGTGCTCAAAGTAATTTGTTTGGATTAATGTTTATTTTAACTGGAATGCTTTGGGTGTTGATGGCCATCGTGGTTCAGATTGCGGTGAATCGTAAATCAGTTCTGACGCAGAAAGTCTACTGATGAACTGATTTATGTACATTTAATGCAAACGAGTGTTTCACCCTAAATTGCTGCGATCGTAATGCTTCCGTTCAGAACTAATATTACGACTAGAAAAATCTATCGCGAATAAGCGGCCATCGGCTCTTTAATAAATCGAATATACAAATGCTTGAAGGTCGATCGCAACACACGCGGCGCACCAAAATCGATGGCCATCATCTTCTCAGGTAACTTCCAACCGTCAAATCTTAGTT
>JAYUEU010000412.1:0-6173 GCA_043739065.1 Synechococcales cyanobacterium
CAACAGATGATGAAGCTCTTGGAAACCCGCGAAATCCTAGCTAAAACTAAAGGAACCCCTATTACTGATGCAGAACTCGCAACTCATCTTGAACTGCCTGAAGAAGAGTTAAAATCCAACCTGCAACGCGGTCGTCGGGCAAAACAGCGGATGATTGAAGCCAATCTTCGACTAGTAGTTTCGATCGCTAAAAAATATCAAAAACGTAACCTAGAATTCTTAGACCTGATTCAAGAAGGCTCTATGGGATTAGAGCGTGGAGTCGAGAAGTATGATCCAATGCGAGGATATAAGTTCTCCACTTACGCCTACTGGTGGATTCGTCAGGCGATCACGCGGGCGATCGCACAACAAAGCCGCACCATTCGTTTGCCAATTCACATCACTGAAAAGCTCAACAAAATCAAACGCGTCCAACGTGAATTAACTCAAGAACTAGGCCGTAGTCCTAACGTGAATGAGATTGCGGAAATGCTAGACATGGCAGCCACCGAAATTCGGGATTACCTGTCGATGTCCCGTCAGCCTATCTCCTTAGATATGCGAGTGGGCGACAATCAGGACACTGAATTACGGGATTTGCTAGAAGACGGCACCGCATCCCCAGAAGACTACACAACCCAAGTGCTACTTCGTCAGGATTTGCACAACATGCTAGCTGACCTGACGCCTCAGCAACGTCAAGTTCTTTTGCTCCGGTACGGCCTAGACGATGGCATCGAACGATCGCTGGCTAAAGTGGGAGAATGTCTCAACCTTAGCCGCGAACGAGTCCGTCAACTGGAGCGTCAGGCCCTTGACTATCTGCGTCGTCGTAAAGGACAAGTGCAGGAATATCTCGCCTCCTAGAGGACTTTAGATTCAGATCAGACTCTAGACAGTGTTACAAAATTTAATGTTTACAAAGAGGGGTGTTTTAGCCCCTTTTTTATTACCATCCAAGCTACAAAACCATTATCAATTTCTTTAAAGCGCTTAAGCGATTCGTTGCGACTGAGTATATATACTCTATGGAGAGATCTTTACAATCACGTCCAACACTTCGGGATCATTGCAGGGCGGGGATCATGTTTATAAAGCTTTAGGCGAGAGGGATTGAAGATTAGTGCTTCTAGGAAAGAAATACTAGACTTTGCAGCTACTTTATAAAGTGGACCTTTCGGCCAGATGACAGACTGTCACGATCGTTGGTTGTAGCTCTGAGGTGAATATGATTTGATAGTTATATGGAGCGAGTGCAAGCTACGACGGTTAAAGATTTCTTTATCCGCTTTCTTCAAAAAGATAGACTTTTCTATTTTTCCTGATGATCTGCATGAGTCTGTCCTCCTTAGCCCTATGGGTCATTGAGAGCATTACAAGCGCGACCAACCCTTCAATTTCTGTGAGAGTGTTCTAAAATGAAAAATCAAATGGCTGGCTTCAAGGGTTGGATGATAAATGTCGCTATGAGCGGATTGATTGGTGCGCTGGCATTACTCTCCGGCGGTGGACAATCTCAAGCAGCGGTTCCTAGCAGCCTACCCAATGGCACCTATCTCTATGGTGAATCGGACCAACCGAATCAAGAGGGGACGACGTATTTTGTCTTTGATGTAAAGGAAGGCGAAGTCAAAGGAGCTGTTTATTCACCAAATTCAAACTTTGACTGTGCCTACGGTCGATTTGAAAATGACCAACTGTCATTGAACATTGTTAGCACTTACGAAAAGACGGTTAATCCTTTTGCAATCGCTCTGGACCGCACTAGTTTAATTGCGTCTTCCGACAATGCACCCATGATTCAGGTCGGTCTTCGTGGATTGAAGTCCGTGGGTCAACTCAGTGATCTCGATCGTCATATCTTAGCCACCTGTAACGCATCTCAATCCGTTAAATAGATTCGGGTTTGGTTAGATTCGAGCTTGATAGATTAGTGCAGAGAACCCCACTAATTACTAGTGCTCCGCCAAGTGCAATAGAACTTGTGAATGGTTCACCAAACCCAAGAACACCAATCAGCACCGCAGTCGTGGGAACGAGATTGGTAAATATAGCCGTTCGACTTGTCCCGAGTTTACGAATGCCCTCGGAATACCATAGAAATGCAACCACTGTTCCGAGGATTCCCATATAAAACGTGCTGAATATCGCATTGAGAGATAATTTAGGTAAGTCGCTAAGCAATCCTTCTTGTAATGCAATAGGAAGTAATGCAACGCATCCTATCAAACAGCTATAGGTAGTTGCGGTTAGATTTGATACCGTTTTGAGAACCTGTTTACCGATTAGGGTATAACTTACCCAACTCGCGACGCAGCCAAAGAGCAATAGATCTCCGATGCCGATTCCTGTTTTGATTAGGTCGATCGGATTCCCTTTGGAGACAATAATAGATACGCCTATTAGGGAGATTAGAATTCCAAAGAGTTTAGGTTTTGATAGTGATTCTCGAAAGATAAGGGCAGAGGATAGGGCGATCGCGATCGGGTTTAAGGCCACAATCAGCGACGCACGACTCGCGGGTAAAAGCTTCAAACCGCCAAGAAAAAAAGCATTGTAGGCCAAGATTCCAGTGAGTCCTAGGAATACTATTCCGATCCATTCGCTAGGAGTGAGTTTTGGAATGGACTGACCTCGGTGAGCGTTAATAGCAAATAATAATAAGGTCGCTATTGTAAATCGTAGGAATGCAATGGAAAACACACCAATATCTTGCACTGCAATTCGTCCAGCGATGAAAGTTCCGCCCCAAATCACTGTGGCTAGGATGAGTTTCAAATAAACGATATTAAGGGGATTGCGGTAAATTAGCTTAAATTTCGGAGAGATTTTCGGAAAGATTTTCATGGTGCTTAAGGACAGATTCTAGGAACAATTGCCAAATATCATTTGGGACCCAAACGGCATCGATCGATCGTTGGGCAATGTCATGAGGAACCTTCTCATAGATGCATCGCCATAGATAGACAAACACAGAAACGCGCATGTTTTTAGCACAATGGATGAAGCATTTTTGGGTTTGACGACGTTTCATCACCCGAACAAACAATTCAAAGTCCATCATCGTGGGCTTTTCCCAAACAACTGGAATATGGACATACTCTAGCCAAGCTGATTTTGCGATCGCATTTTCATCATTTAAGGCATTAGTTGAACTGCTCAGCGCAAGATTAATCACAACAGAATATCCCGCTGCTTTGATTAGCCCAAATTGAAATGGGTTGGGTTGTCCAGCCGTAGCAAGACGATCGTCAATGGCAACGAAATTTGGAATAGTGGAGAGACGATCGTCCATAAAATGATTGAATATCGAATAACGCTAGTGTATCGCTTGATCTAAAAAATGGATAATCAAATATAAGCTAACCCACGGTCTGACGAGCAAGAACCATATAGCGAAAGATGTATTCTACAAGTTCAACTGTATTGCGGGCCTGTTCTGTGGACTGTCCCCAAACGGTTACACCATGATTACGAATGAGCAGGGCTGGAATTTTGGGTTTAGTTTCAGAGTAGTATTCTTTTATATTTTGGGCGATCGTTGGAACATTCAAATGATTCTCAAATAAAGGCATCATACAAGTTGGGTTTTCTTCCCAAATCCCTAGACCTTTGACCATTTCTAGGGGCGGTAGTGCAATGCTATCCTGCTGAGTGAAATTCGAGACTAGATTAGCTTCGATTGAATGGACATGATAACAAGCTTGAATGTCTGGAAATAATGAATAAATAGCTTGATGAATGGAAGTTTCTGCTGATGGTTTATCGCCTTTGCGAGCGGGTTCCCAGGTTCCATCGAGATTCATATCAATGAAATCCAGAGGGGTTAGAGTGCCTTTCGATTTGCCGCTAGCCGTCACCCAGTACCGATCGTCGCTAATACGAGCCGAGAGATTGCCGCCAGTTCCCCACATCCAGCCCCGATCGTGAAAGTAATTGGCTGCTGAGCATAGTTCTTCTCGGAGCATTAAAGCATTGGTTGAGGTATCGGTCATAGTATCGGTCATAGTGTTAGCTCCAGTGTTGAGTTAAGTAATCACGAATATCAAAGAAATCATTCCAGGCAATATATGGTTTTCCCTGTTGATCAAGATAGGTTGCAAGCCGATCGCGGGCGAATACTAAATCAGCCGCCATTGCCATATTGAAATCCGTAATCGAGTCGCCAATAGCAATTGATTCACTAAAATCATAGTTCGACATTACATCAACTTTCGCCATCAATTCAGTTTCACCCAGGTAAGAAGGAATAACTTTAAATCGATCGCCTGATCCATCGAGATCAACTGCGTGTAAACCCAATAGTCGAGGTTTCAGGTCGGCTAAAACCGTTTCAACCATGAGTCGAATTCCTCCAGAAATAACGACACAGGGTACATTCCGGGCGTCGAGGAAATCCAGAAACTCCGGAAAACCCGATCGAATCGGATGCAGTTTTGAGAATTCGATCATATTGGAGTATTCACTAGACGGAATACTTTCTAACAAACGCGTCACGCCTTCACGCAACGTTAGAGTCTGAGCATACATTTGGGCCATGAGTGCATCGGCTTGGTTCGGTGCGAATTCACGGAGCAATTCAACAAAGGTATCTTTAAGAGTAATAGTTCCATCGAAATCGGAAAATACGATCGGAGTTGGCATAGATTTAGAAGAATGTTGATAAATTTTACGTATTTCCCAAGACATCGCGTAGTAGTTTTTTAGGGAGAACTTGTCCAAAAACTGCTAAAAGATAAATTAAACCATCCATTTCTGCAACGCAATTTTTAATGCAGAATCAGGCACTTCTTCAATACTAAAAGACTGACTTTTATTCACTCTTTCTAATGCTTCAAAGAATGCCGTCACTCCAGCCGCTGGATTACTCGGATGATCCATAATTCCTGTACCTGCATTCAGAATGACATCATTGCCATAATCCGCGATCGCCCGTGGCACCACACCGGGATGAATTCCTGCGGACGGGACCGGGAAAACATTACGCGATCGCAACGCATCTCGAATAGCCATTTCCTCAGATTTTTCAAACGGCAAACTCCCATAGTGGGCTGGATACAACACTGCATCAGCACCCGCATGGGCCGCAAGTGTTCCTAAAATCGTGGAATAGTTAAACCCGTGTTCCGGCGCACCACACATCGCTCCGGCTAAGGCTGGATGCATGAAGATGGGCACATTGATTTCAGAATCTTGAGCCAGGGATTCTAATACCGACCAACCATAGGTCAAAGTATTAAATAACAATGCATTTGCACCGTTTGCAACTAATCGTTTAGCGTTGTCAAGAATTTCATGGGCGCGCCCTGTGACATTAATGGCGTAGAGAAGTTCTTTACCTGTGGTTTCTTTAGTTTCTAGAATGACTTCACGACAAGCGTTAAGCCGATCGATCGTCGGTGCAATTTCTAAATTACCAAGAATTTCATCATCTTTGATAATGTCCAATCCGGCAGCAGCAACCTCCCTTAGAATTCCAGCATGATCATCAGCCGTCAAGCCCAGCGCAGGTTTGAATATAGCCATCACCAGAGGACGATCGTATACATTCAGCCTATTACGAATACCGGACAACCCGACAGCAGGCATTTGGCCATAATTTGCAGGTAATCGAATAGCCGTGACTTTAGCAGCACCCGCCATAGAAAACTTGCCGAAGATCATGGTCAGCAAACTACCAATATCGCCTTCAGTATTTGCAATGGGAAACTCAATGGTAGCGGTACTGTAGCCGTTATCATGAACCACAATACTAATCACTTGGGCAAGATAACGCCGAAAGGAGTCTTCACGATGGGAAAAACGATCGTCCCAACTGCCAACGGTTTGCCCGATCGCAATCACTTTAGCTTGCTTTTCAGCATTAACGCCGGGAGGAAAACGGTAATCAACTTGAATGGTCATAGCGTTATGCACGGAATTTAATAGCGGTAGTTGTATATTCTGGAGTCCAGCCACTGGTGCCGGCAAAGTATCTTACGGCCTTCACACGAGAGCTTTCAGTCAAGTAAAACCAGTGCTCAGTCCCGGCAGGAACATTAATGTATTCAGAGGCTTGTACTGTTAATTCAACTTGTGACCCATCCGGTCTGACAAAGCCAAAGATGCCTTCTCCGTCAATGATATAGCGCACTTCATCATCGGCATGAGTATGGACATTGTTGAATTTAGAAAGTAATCCATCGAGATTT
>JAYUEU010000413.1:0-3601 GCA_043739065.1 Synechococcales cyanobacterium
CTCACCTGTGCGAAACATTTTCCGGGTCACGGCGATACGGATTTGGATTCTCATTTAGAATTGCCGCGCATTGATCATGATTTAGCCCGATTGGAAGCCGTTGAGTTTCTACCGTTTCAGGCGGCGATCGGGGCAGGTGTGGCGACTGTGATGACGGCTCATTTGGATGTCCCTGCGATCGATGCTAAGGAAATCACTACGTTTTCCCCTGTTGTGAATAGGTCATGGTTGCGCGATCGGTGGGGGTTTGAGGGCTTAATTGTGACCGATGCGTTGGTGATGGGTGCGATCGTCGATCGGTATGGAAATGGGGAAGTGGCGGTCAAGGCGATCGAGGCTGGGGCTGATCTGTTGATGATGCCTGTGGATGCGATTGGGGCAATTCAAGCAATTCAGGCAGCGGTTGAGTGTGGGCGGTTAACTCGCGATCGTCTTGAAGCGTCGGTCACGCGAATTTTTGATAGGAAACAACAGGTTTGTATTGCGCCCGTACCCGTGACTCAAGCGTTATTGACCAGCACTATTGCGTTGCCGGAGTTCTCACATTGTGCAACTGAAATTATTCATAATTCGATGACCGTGCATCATCCAGTCCGATCGCGCCTGACTGAAGAAAAATGGCAAAAAAATCGGCAAACCTTAATTTTGGTCGATGATTTTCTTAATTGTCCGTTTTTAACTCGGACCGCTCCAGCGTTAGTTCAGTGCCGGGCGCAGGGGTATTCAACCCAAATTATTGAAGCGAAGACAGATTTATTTTCAATCTCAAGCTGGCGATCGACGCTGTTGCAAATTTTTGTGCGGGGAAATCCGTTGCGGAGTAATGCAAAATTTATCGATCGGATTGGCCAATGGCTTGAGTTTTTACAACGATCGGACCAGTTGCAAGCGGTGATTTTTTACGGCAGTCCTTATATTGCCTCTAGATTTTTGCCGACGCTAATTGAGACTGTCCCGTCAGTATTTACCTATGGTCAAACTGTAGAAGCGCAAGCGATCGCCCTTGAGGCATTATTTCAAAACGAGCGATCGGCGGAAGTGGGGAAAGACGGAATGTTTGCCTAGTGCCAGCAATTCCAAATTCAAAGTTTCAGAAGGTAACTGGGGTGAAGGGTGTGGCGATCGGAAAATTCATGCTGATCGTCTTTTTAGATGCCGATTGCTGGGAAGACATATGCCCATTTCCTTCGGGTGACGTTTATCGTGAAACAAAATGTAACGACGAATCCATTGAATATAGGTGTCTTCGGTACGATAGGAATAGTGTTTTAGGCGAATTTGGCCTTTAACTTGCTCTAGGAGCTTCTTTAGTGGTTTTTCCATAGAGGTTGATATTGAGAAAGAATCGGAATAACCTGGCTACAGGCAGGATAGTAAGAAAGTTTCTCGATAACCCCAAGGGGATATACGGAAAATTTCTATCCATTTCGCCTATGGGGTGAATATGCGGAAACTTTCTGCCCAATAATCGTTAGCTTGCCAATAGACCTGCTGGGAAATAATGATCATAATTGCTCAAGTGCCTGTATGGACTGTGTTTCAAGGATTTTGCGCAGAAATTACTGAAATGCCTACTAGGTAAGGGGTTTAAGGATTTTCGAGCTTATTAATCAGCAACTCTAATGAATAAATCTCTCACTCAGCCGCTATCTACCAACGAAAAACCACAAGATGGTTTGTACCGAATTCTTTGTCTCGATGGTGGGGGTGCAAAGGGTTTCTATACGCTTGGTGTTCTCAAAGAGATCGAGGGTATGCTTGGCTGCCCACTATACGAGCGGTTTGATTTAGTATTTGGGACAAGCACTGGCGCAATCATTGCCTCACTCATAGCACTCGGCTACGAAATTGACGCTATTCACGACTTATACAGAATACACGTCCCTACCGTAATGCGTGCATCCAATGCGCAGGGTAAGTCTGAGGCTCTTGCCAAGTTGGCGCAGGACGTTTATGGAGACAAGACCTTTACTGACGTTAAGACAGGAATTGGCATCGTTACAACAAAATGGGTAATTGAGCGGCCAATGATTTTCAAAGGAGATGTTGCCCAGGCGCACGGAAGGATTGGCACATTCACACCAGGCTTTGGTGTGAGTATTGCAGATGCAGTTCAAGCATCTTGTTCCGCGTATCCATTCTTTAATCGAAAGGTCGTGACTACATCATCTGGTGACAACGTTGAGCTGATTGATGGTGGCTACTGTGCAAACAATCCAACTCTGTATGCGATTGGTGATGCAATCGCTGCGATGAAGAAGGATCGTGCTGACCTACGAGTTGTCAGTTTGGGAGTCGGCGTTTACCCAGAGCCAAAGCCACGTGGGTGGATGATGTGGGTTGCCAAGAAACTTCTTAGTGTGCAACTTCTTCAAAAAACACTTGAGATAAATACACAATCAATGGATCAGCTTCGGACAATCCTGTTTAAAGATGTAAAGACAATTCGCATCAATGATACATTTGAGAGACCTGAGATGGCTACTGATTTAATGGAGCATGATCTTGCAAAGTTGAATATCCTTCGCCAGAGAGGGCGTGAATCTTTTGCCTCTCGTGAGGATGAACTCAGATCTTTCCTAATGTAGCTAACACTGAACCTAGTCATGCCAATTCCTGAATTGCAATTTGATACTTGGTCTCATCAAGGATCAATCACCCAATCAAAAAATACTTACAATTCCATCAAAACCGTATTGAAAAATAAAGATACACCCTACTCAGCAAAGAACTACAATGTTTTCCTGCAAGGGTCATATGGTAACGATACGAATATCTACAGTGAAAGTGATGTTGACATAGTTATCAAGCTAAACGATTGCTTTCAGCATGACCTCTCACCATTACCGACTGAACAACAAGAAGCCTTTAAGAAATCTCATTCTGATGCAACATATACACACACTAATTTCAGGGCGGATGTTCTAAGCGTACTTTCAGGCCAATATGGAAGTGACGTGGACGAAGGTGAGAAGGCTATCGCAATTGCCGCGTATGGAAATCGGAGAAAGGCAGATGTTATTGCCGCCATCCAGTTTCGGCGCTACCACAAGTTCCTTTCTACCTCGAATCAGTCTTACGATGAAGGGATTTGTTTCCATACGGCTTCCGGAGCGAAAATTGTGAACTATCCGAAGCAGCATTCAGACAATCTTACGAAGAAGCACCAAAGCACATCTATGTGGTTTAAACCTATGGCTCGGATCTTGAAGAATCTTCGGAGCAAGTTAATCGCAGAAAAGATGATTGAGGGCGGGGTCGCTCCCTCATACTACCTTGAAGGTCTGTTATACAACGTGCCTAACAATAAATTTGGCAAGAGCTATCAAGATACCTTTTCCAACGCCATTAACTGGATTCACCAAGCAGACCGATCAAAGTTCGTCTGTGCAAATGAGCAATATTATTTGCTCCACGAAAATTCATCTGTCACATGGCGAGAGGAAAAGTGTGAGGCATTTCTAAAGGCTGCAATTGACCTTTGGCATCAGTGGTAAACTAGCCCTATAAAGCATATGCTCCATATAAACCAGCCTTTCTAGCTCGCATAAGTGGGTTGAGGTACGAAATTCAACGTCTACAGGCTTTTGCCAATACCTGG
>JAYUEU010000414.1:0-4003 GCA_043739065.1 Synechococcales cyanobacterium
TGGATTTGGGAATGCGTTTATCGGCACCTTAATAACTGTGGGAATTGGTAGCGCAATTGCAATTCCTTGCGGTATTCTGGCCGCTATCTTTCTATCAGAATTCGCCGCAGGAACCCGTCTTGCGAGTTGGATTGGATTCTTGACCAATGTGCTGAGCGGTGTGCCGTCCATTGTGGTTGGGGTATTTGCTTACTCCATGGTGGTTCTAACGACGGGTACCTTTTCTGCGATCGCGGGAGGATTTGCTCTGGCGGTCTTGATGTTGCCCATTATCGTTCGGACTGCGACCGAAAGTCTTGCACTGGTTCCCCAAGAAGCGCGTCAAGCGGCAGTAGGATTGGGGGCGACCCGGTTTCAGACGGTAGCGCGAGTGGTATTACCCGCTGCCCTGCCGCCAATTTTAACGGGGGTCATGTTGTCAGTGGCTCGTGCTTCGGGCGAGACTGCTCCCCTTATTTTCACAGCGCTGTTTAATAATTATTGGCCAAAAGGAACTTCAGAACCGATCGCAACTCTTTCCGTTTTGGTTTTCAACTTCGCCACAACACCCTATAAAAATCAACAGGAACTGGCTGCCGCTGGGTCGTTAATTCTGGTATTGATGGTGACGATCGCGAGTATTGGATCTCGTTTGATTGTGAAACGAAAATAGGCTAATTCTACTGAGAAGTTTGTTTGTTTGTCATTTTAATCTCATTACTGTTTGTTAAGGTCCAGATAGTTCTCTACTATATAGATAGGAAGAACTAATCTGTGATCTGTTGAGAAATCTAGTTCTCGCCGACTACCGTACCCAGTCATTTCACCAGGATACCCTTTATGGTTAGTTCATCTCGCCCTCAGACTCAATCTATTCTCAGCAGTAAGGATGCCAACATTTACTATGGTAATTTTCTGGCAGTACGGGATGTGACGATCGATATTCCTAAAAACTCAATTACGGCATTTATTGGCCCATCAGGCTGCGGTAAAAGTACGGTGTTGCGCTGTTTTAATCGCCTTAATGATTTAATTAAAACCTTTAAAATGCGTGGCACTATGAACTACCACGGCCAAGATTTGTATTCTCCCGAAATTGATCCAGTGGCGGTTCGTCGTCAAATTGGGATGGTCTTTCAAAAGCCAAATCCATTCCCAAAATCAATTTATGACAACATTGCCTTTGGGCCTCGTCTCGTGAAATACAAGGGCGATATGGATGAACTAGTGGAACGATCGCTTCGGGGATCTGCTCTTTGGGATGAAGTTAAGGACAAACTGAAGGAAAGCGGATTAGCTCTTTCGGGTGGTCAACAGCAGCGCCTTTGTATTGCCCGTACGATCGCGATGCAGCCCGATGTAATTTTGATGGATGAACCTTGCTCAGCACTCGATCCAATTTCTACGCTGAAGATTGAAGACTTGTTTCAAGAACTCAAGGAAAAATACACGATCGTTATCGTCACTCACAACATGCAGCAAGCGTCTCGGGCTTCGGATTACACTGCATTTTTTAATGTAGAACAAACTGAACGAGGCCGCACCGGACATATTGTTGAGTACGATCGGACTGAAGTGATTTTCCAAAATCCTCAACAGCAAGCAACCCAACAATATGTCAGTGGTCGATTTGGCTAGACTCTTTAGACTTTGCTATCACTCTCATAAATTTAGAAAAAACACCGACAGAAGCCGTGATTATTTCCTGTGGGCTGTCGGTGTTTTGTAGTTTATCCCTACCTCCGATCGTCCTTAGTAGCTAAAATTAGCCTCCCGAAATGATGGATCGATCGTAGCGAGACTCCTTTTCGTCTAATTCCTATTTTTAGTATCTTAAGCAGCCTAGTAAAATTCTTTCTCATGAAATATACTCAGCGTGTTGAGCTAAACCTCGTTCACTATGAAACCTGGAGTTAGGCAGAAAGAGTCTGTCTAAAATCCTCGATGGGGGTACTTGTGCTGAAACTTTTTGTCTAAATTAGGGACGTACTCACTGTACAAAATGAGCTTATTGTGGACTAACCCATTTAGGTGGTTTCAGCCTTTTATAATCTCTTCTTCTGGGGTTGAGATTGGGTAGAAAGGAACAAGAAAATTAAGCTCAAAGTGCTGAGAAATATACCTGCTACTTTAGCTTTTCTGTCAATTCGTAAGTTCCACATATATAATCGTTCCATATCACAATGACAGCAGGACAGGCAATCTCGATTTCGTGGTAGATCGCGCTATAAAACGGATGTGCTCCAATGAAGTGACCTGACCAGCGTCGTAGCCTGACAGTACTTGGCGATTTGCAGTTAACACCCTGACGGACTTTCCTAGCAAATGTTCTAGGCTGTACATTCAATTTCTACATTGAGGTTTAAATGAGTTCCGAATTGAAGTGTCTAAGGTGCTCAAGTGAAATGGAGATCGGATCGCTGTGGCACATGGAGCAACTGTATCCGACCGAATGGTCGATCCGACAAGCTCAGCAACCACCTACTGGGATCAGAATACTTTCAAAGGAAGCCGCCGCTCGCATGAAAGTCGAAAGAGCGGAAGTTTTGCAGCGACGTATCTATGTGGACGCATATCGATGCCCGAATTGTGGTCACGTCGAACTCTCTGCGACTCGGAAAGTTGTCACGGACAATAAGCAACTTTAGAGGCTTCGCGTTATGGTGCCTAACAACTCGCTTGCACCCGATCGTATAGAAATCTATCGGCTTCGTTTCAGTGTTATCTGCGGCGGGTGAAGCGGAACGTTAGACCAATTTGAAATTTGAAGTATTGAAGCGATCGCGCCAATTACAATAGAAATTGTAGAACTCAGTTTTTTCCCAAAAATCACTGTTCTTCAGCGAGAGTCAAACTCGGAAATGCCCCCGATCGGGTAAAACCATCTCGTTGACGATCGTATGACTAATTCAGATCTGAAGGAAAGCAAAAAATAATGAGATCGGGTTAGGAGTCTGATTGTTCGGCTCCTAACCCAATTGTTTTATGCCTTCACCCGATTTTTGACATAGCGCTTAAAGAACCCGAACGCCATATCCCAAGCTTCGATCGCAGCTGATTCGTTATAAGTCGATCGAGCTTCATTCATAAATCCATGCTGTGTATTAGGAGTCACGGACAGAATATATCGCTTGCGTGCATCCGTCATAGCCTCTGCAATTCTGGCATGTTCATCGCCCTTGATAGACTCATCCTCCGCACTGTAAATAAACATAACGGGTGCCTTAATCTTCGGGACTAAGGGCAACAACGAAACACGGCCTACGGGATCTTTAGCTGGGGCAATGCCAGCACCGTAGAAACAAACTGCACTATGGATCCGATCGGGGAACATTGCACTAATCAAAAACGAATAGCGCCCGCCCATGCAGAATCCGATTATCCCCACAGCATCCGATCGCATCTCCGGCTGCTTTGCCACAAAATCTAAGGTTTGCCCGAATTGCTTAATGACAATCTCATCCTTAAGGGTTTTTAGTTTAGCCACCGCATCCCCTACTTTGTCATAGCTGAAGGTTGCCCCATCATAAATATCGGGTGCGATCGCGGCATAACCATAGTGCGCATACAAATCGCATACCCCCTTAATTTGGTTATTCAACCCAAAGGCTTCCATAGTCACCAACACTGTTGGAAAGGGCGCTTTACCTTCCTTAGGGATAACCATATAGCCCTTCAGAGAACCCGCGATCGTCACCATTTTTCCCCGTAGCATTGCAGGATCAGACTTCGGCATCATCGGTTTTGGCGAAGTGCTTGGCGAGGCTGTAGGCGAAATGGTTGCCTTGGGCATCTCCACCTTAAGTTTTGAATCTGCCATCGAAGGACTAGCCGCTTTTACGATCGCGCCACCCGTCAATAGTCCAGTCCCAACCAATATATTCCGTCGTTTCATTCCAGTACCTTACTTTGATAATTATTGAGACTATTCATCATACTAAGGGCTAAAAAATAGGTTATGATCGACAAATCAATGTTACGAAATGTAAACACCTTTAGTAAAATTTTAATCTGCTATGTTTAA
>JAYUEU010000415.1:0-4420 GCA_043739065.1 Synechococcales cyanobacterium
AGAATTTCTAGGGCAAAAAAAGCCCCGCCCAGTGGTGCACCAAACAAAGCCGTAAAGCCCGCTGCCATACCCGCCACACTCAACGATCGGACATCTTCGCCTGTCAACCCTAAGCGATCGGCAACCCATGTCCCAAATGAACCCGTAACTTGAACCATCGGAGCTTCCGGCCCTAAGCTTCCCCCTGCCGCAATTCCAATTAAAGAAGCCAGAACCATTGACGGATTTTCGCGGGTATCAATTCGTCCTCCCCTGGTGTGAATATTATCGACGATTAAACTAATTTCGCCGGGATTTCCGAGAATATGAATGACTAGCCCAATTAATAAGCCCGCTAGCGGCATCATAATCACTAGACTAATCCCCTGAAATAATCTCAGAAAATGGGTCAACAATTCTAAAATATTCCAGTACAAGCCAGCGAAAATTCCACTCCCGATCCCAATGGCTGACCAACAAACTACCCAGCGAGAGAGGGTGAAAGGATTCCTTGCAGATAAACGAGAGAATAAACGGATCAATAGATTATTTTGACCGAAAGGATACTTTTTTGGAGACACTGTTTAATGTTGATTACTGTTTACTTCATATTAAAGTGAATTGTAGTAGATTAAGGTAAATTATGGCTTATTTAGATAAGAAAGAAATCTATTCTCCGGCAATTATTTTAGAAAATGACACGGCCATATCTACTATCTCAATAATTACCATATCAAGATTCTAGAATCTTAGATTTAATGTCTGACATAGAATATGAAGATCTGACTGGAAATCTTAATATTCTTAAGCCTGATGAATGTGCTGCTTGGGTCAAGAAATTATCTCGATCGATACGATTAGATTTTAGATTACTCTTATCATCTAGTTTAATCACTACTTCAACCTTTAAATTCTCTGAATGACAGAGGACAAAATCAAAATGTTTTGCCGAGATCTTATTGAATGCACTCTGCCAATGACTTTTGCTTAATCCTTTCTCAGGAACAAGGATATCTGCTACACGGACTTTTACAAAAATGATAAATTTATTGTCTACTGCTTGCTTTAGTTCTTTATAAAATTGAATTTCAGTGGGTGTTAGTAGTGATTCACGAATTGTATAGGAGTAATCCTGTTTATTTGTATCCTTAGTTGATATATTAGTATTCTTATTAGAGATAAGGTGAGGATTCATAAAAGCAACTATAGTTACAATGATAACAATTGCGAAAATCACTAAAATCATCCATCCCATAACTTTCACCTATCTTTAATTCAATAAATCTAACAAACTATACTTCACCAGATCGCAATGAAGTTTGTTGTATGAACTAGTAGAGTATAACTCTACTAGTTCATACACGATCGCTTGTTAGATTTCCAATGTACAAGAATATAAATACGGTGAGCACAATATCTTGCAGTGTGAAAGGGGTAGAAAGTGGCAGAGTCTCATATTTTCTCTTTGTACACAAGTCCTATAATTCTTACTAACAATCTGACCTTCTTCGTCAATGAAACAAGCATAAATAGACCAAACATCCGTGAATGGTCAAAATTCGTTTCACAATGGTCAAGCCCGTCTAGTGACTAGGCATTTCTCCTAAAGCATCAGGATCATTATGTGTTGACAATTTAGCGACTAAGGTAGCACTGGCTTCATTTAGACCAATGAGTTCAACCTCAGCCCCAGTACGACGGAACTTCAGCACGATTTGATCGATCGTCGAGATCGCGGATTGATCCCAGATGTGAGCATTACTAAGATCCAATGTGACCTTTTCAAGTTTTTCATGGAAGTCAAAACTTTCCAAAAGGTCATCCACCGCAACAAAGAAAATCTGCCCTGCGACGCAATAGGTACAGTGCAATCCATCAGCACTCAAGACTTTATTAACGAATACAACTTTGGCAATCTTGCGAGAGAAGAATATGGCGCTTAACACGATACCAACAACAACACCAAGCGCCAAGTTATGAGTCAATACGGTAGTCAGTACGGTCGTAACCATTGCGGCAGTTTCGTTACGCGGTATCTTGCGAATATGACGTAGTGAATCCCAGTTAAAGGTTCCGATACATACCACAATCATCACAGCGACCAAGGCTGCCATTGGAATGCGCTGGACCCAACTGCTCAACGCCAACATAAAGAAGAGTAGAAAAACACCTGCACTAAAGGTTGATAATCGTCCCCGACCGCCAGCTTGAATATTAATCACCGACTGTCCAATCATGGCGCAGCCTGCCATCCCGCCAAAGAAACTACTTACAATGTTGGCAATGCCCTGTCCCTGGGCTTCCTGATTTTTATCACTAGGTGTATCGGTCAATTCATCTAACAAAGAAGCTGTAAGCCATGACTCTAGCAATCCAACGATCGACAAGGTAATCGCATAGGGAAAAATAATAGTTAGGGTTTCTAAGTTCAAAGGGACTTGCGGCAGGGAAAAAGGTGGCAAGGTAGTGGGTAAAGCCCCCATATCGCCCACAGTGGGCACTTTGATATCTGCAAAAATTGATACTGCCGTGATCACAACGATTGCGACCAACGGTGAAGGAAGCCCCTTAAAAAAACGTGGCAGTAGATAAATTATCGCTAACGCTGCTACTGTCATAAAATAGACGGCGATAGGAACGTTAATCAGTTGAGGAAGTTGCGCCAAAAGAGTCAAAATCGCCAGCGCATTCACAAAGCCGACCATTACTGCACGGGAGACGTATTTCATTTGTCGCCCCAATTTCAACCAACCAAAAATGATTTGCAGAATTCCAGTTAAGATGCCAGCGGCAAACAGATATTGTAAACCGTGATCCTTAACTAGATTAACCATCAACAGTGCCATCGAGCCAGCAGCGGCGGAGATTAATCCAGGTCGTCCCCCACAGATTGCAGTCACCATTGCAATGATAAAAGAGGCATAAAGCCCCACTTTGGGATCAACGCCCGCAATAATCGAAAAAGCAATTACTTCTGGAATTAGCGCCAGCGCCACGACTGTTCCCGCCAAAAGGTCAGCCGGAATATTTGAGAGCCAGTCGCGTTTTAGTACCTTGAGATTCAAGTTGCCTCCAATCGTGATTTTTTAGATGGTTTACAACGATAATTCATAGCTGTGTTCGATCCCTTAACAATCAAAAATAACTAACTAGTATTAGTCAGAGATAAAGACTGTTTAAGTCGTAGTACTTGGAACAATACTCTAAAGCTCAACAAAAAACAGCTCTCTCAGCAGCCGATGAGGAGAAGATTCACAATTCAAAGTGGACAGATAGACTCAAAACAATATTTCAAAGCGATCGCAGACTTGAACATTAATCATCTCTAGAGATTTTGACTACGCTTTAACTCGATAGGAAAATTTAAACATATAATTTGGGTAGCCCTAAACTATACGCTATTTGGGATTGAAGCGATTTTGGAGAAATGCCGATCGAATAAAGAGAATAATTTTAGAACAATTTTGATCAGCTTGAAGAGTTTGTTTTGTTCAGATCGATCGTGTTTCTCAGCAAAAATTTTATGCATCGCTATTTATTAAGAGGGTCATATGTTGAATGCTATTTAGAAGAAAGATTTTTTCATCCTTGTAAAACAATTTATTGAAAACTTTTTATAGTAATCTTCTAAAAGCTTAAGTACAACCTCTTGCAAAGTCCAAAATTGAAGAACGATCGAAAGATGTGTGAATTTTGAGAATTGAAAATAGTGAATTAATAAAGGGAGCGATCGGACCTTATCGTATTTTTCTTTTAAGATCATTAGAATTGGGCGACGTACAACACAAATAATTGAATCAGTTAAGAGTTTGTTGATCCGATCGTCTAATCACCCATAAAATCTTTTAAACTAAAGAAATCCTTGTTCACTCGAAACCCAATTATTCCTACGCGCTCAAATGTGGCTTAACAAAAAAACCTTTAAAAAAACGCTTCAAGACTCACTCGAAGCCCTTCATGAGAGCGATCGCCCCAATAATATAGACCCCGATCGCCTCGCCGAAAGTCCGATCGGGCTTGCCGAACCTGCTCCAGAATCCGAATATCCTAGCGACGAAACTATTTTCCAAGCCTTCAACGAACTCACGGCCCCCGCAGCCCCAGAACTTCCCGACGTTCCGCTGAAAACTATAGCTAAAACCTTTGTCAAGCGTCGGCCATGGCTCCTGTTGCCTCTATTAGGACTGTTCCCTGCGATCGCTTGGAGTACTATGCCTCACTCAATCGATCGTACTTCTGGCGATGGAAACGATGGAACTTCTAATGTCGCCGCTGCCCTCCCCCCACTCAGCTTAGCTGCTCCCGGATTGCCCGTTCCAAACCGACCCTTAAGCCCCACTCCATTGCCTAAAGTCACGCCTCTAACCGTTGCACCCACACCGACGCTGACCCCCGTTGACTTGTCCAAACTTACTCCAGAGCAAAAAGCTCAAAATGCCAA
>JAYUEU010000416.1:0-1850 GCA_043739065.1 Synechococcales cyanobacterium
GGAGAAGGGGCAAGGACATATAGTGTTGGAAATTTTGGATGTGCGGGTCTTCTTCAATCGATCATTCACGTCCAAGGTGTGCGAGGAAATCCAGAACGAATTTATAAAACGGCTGCGGTGCAAGGAGCTATGTTCACCGGGCGATTTGAAAATTATGTGGCGAGTGTGATCGATCGGTTCCAAAAAGAGGACCCAGAAAAATTGCTAAAACTCCAAGAAATTCTACAAAAGTTAGGATTAACAGATACGATTCAATCTCAACGTCTCAATGATACTCAAATTGAATTGCGAGTTGGGCGAGTTTTTGGGTATTCGGATTCTACTGATACCGTTAATATTGCAGATGTTGGATTTGGGGTTTCTCAGGTATTGCCCGTAGTCGTTGCATTGCTTGTTGCGCAACCCGGACAATTAGTGTACATCGAACAACCCGAAATTCATCTCCATCCCCGCGCCCAGATTATCCTTGCCGAAATCTTTGCTGAAGCCGCTAGTCGTGGAGTGCGCATTGTGGTTGAAACGCATAGTGAATTGTTTCTATTAGGAATTCAAACCTTGGTCGCTGAGGATAAACTCGATTCGGACTTAGTTAAATTGCATTGGTTTACTCGGAATCCTGATGGATCGTCTAAAGTCACTACCGCAGAACTTGATGAAACGGGAGCTTTTGGTGATTGGCCCGAAGATTTTGGGACAACAGCTCTAGGGCTGGAAAATAGATATCTCAGTGCGGCTGAAGCAAAATTATGGCATTCGGTAAATCATTCCCATGCCTAAACTAGTCATTGATGCCTCCGTTGCCAAAGCGTCCGGCGATCAACAAGCAACCTACCCAACTTCTGTGCATTGTCGTGATTTTTTGATGACTGTACAAAATTGTGGGCACAGTATTGTGATGACTTCTGAAATTAGGAAGGAATGGAAGGATCATAAATCTCGCTTTGCACTGCAATGGTTACGTCAAATGATTGCTCGAAAGCAACTCAAACCCATCGATGATTTGCCGATCGATTCTGAACTATGGACTTCGATCGAAAAAATGGCAAAAGGTAATAATGAAAGAGCTGCTATGACAAAGGATATTTTATTGTTGGAAGCGGCATTAGAAACCGATCGACGGATTGTCTATTTGGATGAAAACACTGCTCGTAAATACTTCACTCAAGCGGCTAAGACCATTCCAAAACTTCAGAAAATTGTATGGGTCAATCCTGATAAGCTCGACGAAGAACCGATCGAATGGCTTAAAGCAGATGCTCCAGCGGATGACTTTCGGATGCTTGGCTACTCAAATTCATTGTAAAAATAAAACATCGAGAATGATGATTTTGGGTCACTCAGGCTCTATCCTAGCGGATGTGGGAATTGAGAATTTTGAATGATGAATAGTGAATCTAGGACTCCGATCGAATCTACGCCTTGGGAGAATATGTTGAAAAATGTGGGTGAATGGGATGGCTCATTTACCAAATTTGATCTGAATGGCACTGAAATTAGTAATATTCCATCCCATTTAAAACTGGAAGATCTTGGCAATCATCGTGCAAAACTCACCCTCACTCGCCGATCGCCCCAACACCCAAGTCCATTAGTTCAAGAATACGCTAGCCTCAGCCAAGGACTTTTGTTTTGTGATTGTGGAGCTTTTTCGCAAGGGTCAATGCAATTTGCACCGTTTGCACAATTTGGTAGCGAGTTTGGACATATTTGGGCTGATCGTCGTCTGCGCCTAGTCCAGCTTTTCACCCCTGAAAGCAAACCTGAATTCATTACCCTAATTCGCGAAGTCCGATCGGGATCCCAAGCGCCTATTCGCGATCGCCTTCAGATCTCCGACTTGATCGGCACTT
>JAYUEU010000417.1:0-3279 GCA_043739065.1 Synechococcales cyanobacterium
TTACGCGGCCTATTTATCATCGATAAAGATGGTGTGATCCAGCATTCCACCAACAACAACCTATCCTTCGGTCGTAGCGTTGACGAAACTCTTCGGGTGTTGCAAGCGATTCAGCACGTTCAAACTCACCCTGATGAAGTTTGCCCAGCAGGTTGGCAGCCTGGTGACAAAACCATGAATCCTGATCCGGTTAAGTCTAAAGACTTCTTTGCTGCTGTCTAGGATCGCAATTTAGAATTTATAAGAAAGCGATCGCTCGAATATTCAGGCGATCGCTTTTTTATAGGTGACTTCCAATAATTCCAGCTGCCTAATTCCAGTCACATAATTCCAGCATCATTCTCAAATATCATCGCTATCATCCATCCAATCGCCAACCTTTCCCTTCATTCCTTGCATCGATTGCTGTTCCGTCTTCCGGGAAACTTGCCGATACTTAGACTTAAGCCGTGGCTCATAGGTTACTTCGCCTGCACTATTTGTTTTTTGCTTTAAGGCCGCATCTGGCGTAGACTTCTTCGCTTGAGTGGCCTGCAATACCAACACCTCGTCTAAAAATCGTAAATACATCTCATAACGTTCCCAATCTCCCCGAACGCGACATCCGGGTTCTTGTTGATGGAGACAGTCAGAAAACTGACAAACCCGTTTTTTTAGCCGCGATCGGACCTCAGGAAAATAATTCATTAACTCGCGAGGCGACGCATCCATATCCGGTTGATTAAATCCTGGTGTATCAGCGAGGAGTCCACCCTTTGGCATCTCAAATAATTCCACATGCCGAGTGGTGTGCCGACCCCGCTCTAGTTTTCCCGATACGGCTGACGTGCGCAATTTCGCCGCAGGCACCAACATATTAATTAAACTTGATTTCCCTACACCCGATGGTCCCGAAACAATAGTGACCCGCTCATCTAACCGATCGGCCAACGCCTCAATTCCCAACCCCGTATAGGAACTAATCATCACCGGATCGTAGCCCCAAGCCCGAAGACGATCGCGCCACGCATCCCGATGAGGTGTAGGCACTAGGTCACTTTTGCTCAGACACAAACAGACTTCAATGCCTGTGGATTCGGCTTTAATTAAAAAACGACTAAGCTGACTAATGTCCAAAGCAGGTTTTGCCAGCGCAAAAATCAATAAAATCTGATCTGCATTTGCGACAGGTGGGCGATCGAGTTGCGATCGACGCTCTTCAATATGACAAATCGCTGCCCGACCACTTTCCCAATCCGGCTCCTCCACATGGACCCGATCGCCCACCATAACCTGCTGTCCAATTTTTTTTAGCCGACTCCGACGGGTACAAAGGGGCAGCATTTGCACAGGCCGATCGCCCGAAGCGTCCACTTGAACGTAGTAATAATTAGCTTGAATCGCAAGAACGATCCCCACAAGCGGTTGGTCGGTGGATGTTTGGTCAGGAAATATGTGGCCCAGCACTTGGGTCATGGATGTTGAACCCGCAACACAAAGTACGTGCTGCGATCGTCCTTGATCTCGTCAATCGATTCGATCAGGTAGCCTTCCATCCGCAAACTATCTGGAACCTGTTCGATAGGTTCTCCAGAATCCAGCCAAACTTCCAAGATCTCTCCAGGGGCCATAGTCTCAAGCTTTAGCTTCGTACGGACGAAGTTAATCGGACAAGGCGTTCCCCGTAGATTCAAAGACGCATCGGCTGGAATAGTGTCAAGCGTTACAGTCATGAAATTACGTCCCTTCTATTTCTCAAAAGAATTTACCCAAGAAGCCTTCAACGCCACCTTTCCCAACCCGATCGCCGTGAATTTTAGCGAGTTTTTCCAACAATTCCCGCTCTTCGGCCCCCACTTTTTTCGGAATATCAACCGTCACCGTCAACAAATGATTTCCACGACTAACCGCATTTCCTAACCGTGGCACGCCTTTGTTCTCTAAAGTCAACACCGTTCCGGGTTGAATGCCTGCTGGAATCTCAATTTCTTCATCGCCATCGACCGTCTTCACCTCAAGTCGAGACCCTAAAATTGCTTGTAAATAGCTGATTTTCAGTTCAGACAGAATGTTAATCCCATCGCGCTGGAAATGGGAATCTTCATTCACAAAAAGATAGACATACAAGTCGCCCGCTGGCCCACCGCGCATCCCGCTATCGCCCTCATTCGAGACCCGTAGACGCGTACCGTTATCAACTCCCGCTGGAACGGTGATTTTCAGCTTTTTACTCTTTTGAATCTGACCATTACCGCCACAGTTTTCGCATTTGTCCTCAATAACTTGACCCACTCCAGCACAGGTTGGACAAGTGGCAACTTGGGTGAAACTACCAAACGGTGTCCGAGTTGCACGACGAACTTGGCCCGAACCAGAGCAGGTTGAACAAGTTCGTGGACGAGTTCCAGCTTTGGCTCCGCTCCCTGAACAAACGCCGCAACCTTCTAAGTGGCTAATTGCAATTTCGCGTTCTTTGCCAAAAATTGCATCATGAAAATCAACTTTGAGATCTAAACGAAGATCATCTCCGCGCACAGGTCCGCTGCGACGACGACCTTGTTGCTGCTGCTGTTGTCCGCCAAAGCCATTAAAGAAGCTTTCAAAAATATCAGCGAATCCGCCCATATCGCCCGGATCTTGATAGCCGCCGCCACCGAGTCCAGCTTCACCATATTGGTCATAGCGCGATCGGGTTTCGGGTTCGGATAAGACTTCGTAGGCGCGGTTAATTTCCTTAAAGGTTTCCTCAGCGCCCGTGTCTTTATTGACATCGGGGTGATATTTTCGTGCAAGACGACGGAATGCCTTTTTGACATCGTCTTGATCTGCGTTTCGAGCAACGCCAAGGGTTTCGTAATAATCACGCGCCATAGGATCAGGGGGGCTGGGGATGGAAAAACAATTAAGGGTGGTCTATTAGGGTATCGAACAAAAATGCCCAACGAAAGACCAGTTGAGGGAGGGAAAACCGACCCGGATTATACCAGTCTACATTGAGCATTTGCCATGAAATGATGGCATCTCCGATCGAGCTATCTGCGATCGATCGCTTGAACTGGGGCTTAGTCTATTGCCTCATAGTCCGCTGTGACGGTCGGATCTTCATCATTGCCTCCGAATGGATTTCCATTTTTATCTCCGAAAGGGTTCAGATCAACCCGAACGGTTTCATCTTGAGCCGTATCTAGATCCCCCAGATCAAACGCAAACGGATCGTTAGCGGTTGGTGCTGTAGTGGCTGATGAGGCCGTGGCTGACGGGGCCGTGGGTGCAGCTTGTGGCTTAGCTTGGGTTGGTGGC
>JAYUEU010000418.1:0-5021 GCA_043739065.1 Synechococcales cyanobacterium
CGCACTAGTTTCTAGTTTGAATGAATCGGCAGAAGACAATCCGATCGCCGCCAGTGTGATCCAAGAAGCCCAAACCTGGACTGAAAAAGGTCTTGAACCGTCGAAAGCATTGGCCCGATCGCGTTACCGAGTGTTTGGGTCAAAGCCAGGAGCCTATGGAGCGGGATTGCAGGGTTTAATTGAATCGCAAAATTGGGAAAACTCTGGCGATTTAGCCCGTGCTTATTTGAATTGGAGTAGTTACGCCTATACCAGCAAAGGCGGCGAATCTGCGCCTGAAGCATTTGAATCCAGAATGCAGGGATTACAGGTTGTAGTGCAAAATCAAGACAATCGCGAACATGATTTACTTGATTCTGATGATTATTATCAATTCCAAGGTGGAATGGTGGCGGCAGTCAAAGTGCTGTCTAATCAAACTCCAACGACTTACTTTGGAGATAATTCAAATACAGCTAATCCCAAAGTCCGATCGCTCACCGAAGAAATCTCAAAAGTTTACCGAGCGCGGGTCATTAATCCTAAATGGATAGACGGCGTAATGCGTCACGGTTACAAAGGCGCATTTGAACTATCGGCAACGATAGACTTTCTATTTGGCTATAGCGCGACCACAGGCGTAGTCCCAGATCATATGTATGCAGGCATTGCCGAAGCCTATTTACTGGATGAAACTGTTCAAGCCTTCTTACAAAAGAGCAATGTTTGGGCGGCGCGAGATATGGCCGAGCGATTATTAGAAGCTCACCAGCGAAAACTTTGGAAGAATGCAGATCCAAAAATTCTAGAAAAACTAAAAACGATCGCCCTAACCGCAGAAGGTGAAATTGAGAAAACCCTAATTCCTTAATCTCCCTTAGTTCAAAATCCGGTAGTGCCCTTTTTTAGGTTAAGGAACTTCTAAAAAATCGGCTTGGTGGCGGCGGGGATTAGGGAAGAGTCGGGGGATTGGGGGATCACTCTCATGCTCACAACGAAATGTTGCAGTTTCATAACTTATTTCACGAATCAACAATCTTCACTGACTTTCACGAAAGAATTTCCTCTGTTGAGTTAAATTCATGACAGACTCAGTCCCAATAATTCGCCACACTATTAATTTTTGGACTAACAGAAGGAGAACCCTTATGTCAATCACTTCTCTACAAATGACTTATGAGCATCTCGGATGCCTAGACAGTGAAGATGATGCGGAAACCAGTGCCTTCTATCGCCGACTGGCCCAAGATATTTTGGCTGACCTGAATATTGGTTTTCGATGGAGACAAATGATTGCCGATCGACTCAACGAGGCCAATATCCGATTGGGAATGATGTTTGTTGGACGAGATGATGATAGTTACTAGTCTTGAAATGTTAATAATTCGTTACATCTAACGGTTATATTCTGACATTTTCATTAAGACTGAAGCAAAGTAATGAGTTCTCGTTAGACAATCTAAAGGCTGAAGTTTCAACTGTGGACTTCAGCCTTTTTGTTTTTGGATTGCTTTTGGCCGCTATTTGCCAGCTTCCTTCATCTGTACTGCTTAAGGTGTTCCATGAGTCCGATCGCAACTTCGACCCCAAAAACTATGACAACCAAACCCACATCTCCTCAAAAGCAGGGACTTTACGATCCACAGTTTGAGCATGATGCTTGTGGTGTGGGATTTATTGCGCATCTGAAAGGGGCTAAATCCCACGAGATTGTGCAACAGGGCTTGACCATTTTGCTGAACCTCGACCATCGTGGAGCTTGCGGTAGTGAGATTAATTCCGGGGACGGTGCGGGGATTTTGTTGCAATTGCCCGATCGATTTTTTCGTAAGGTCTCAAAACAATTAGGTTTTGAATTACCTGCCTTTGGTCAGTATGCCGTGGGAATGCTCTACAGTTCCCCCAACGCCACGGATCGTAGTCGCAGTCGCATGATCTTTTCGGACATTGCGAAGACAGAAGGCATGACTGTTTTGGGCTGGCGTGATGTGCCGACTGATGATTCAACCTTGGGGAAAACGGCTCAGGGCAGTGAACCCTTTATGGAGCAGGTCTTTCTGACGGTGGCAGAGCCGATCGATGAATGGGCCATGGAGCGCAAACTCTATGTGGTTCGCAAACAGGCATACAATGCAATTCGGGCCACGGGGATCAATGAATATTGGTATCCTGCGAGTTTGTCCTGTCGGACCATTGTTTACAAGGGAATGCTGATGCCTGCTCAGGTTGGAGCCTTCTATCCGGATTTGAATGATCCCGATATGGATAGCGCGTTGGCCTTGGTGCATTCACGATTCAGTACCAATACTTTTCCAAATTGGGAACGATCGCACCCCTATCGCTATATTGCGCACAATGGGGAAATCAATACTCTGCGCGGCAATATGAATTGGATGCACGCCAGACAATCGATGTTTGAAAGTTCACTGTTTGGCTCGGATATCAATAAAATTCGGCCTGTGATTAATGTCGATAGTAGTGATTCTGGGATTTTTGACAATACCTTAGAACTCTTGGCCTTAGCGGGTCGATCGTTGCCCCATGCGGTGATGATGATGATCCCGGAGCCTTGGAATGGGCATGAGTCCATGAGTGCCGATAAGAAAGCGTTTTATCAATATCATTCCTGCTTGATGGAGCCGTGGGATGGTCCAGCTTCTGTGGCCTTTACGGATGGTTCGAGCATTGGAGCCGTTCTCGATCGCAATGGTCTGCGGCCAACTCGGTACTATTTGACTAATGATGATCTCGTGATCATGGCCTCTGAAGCAGGGGTATTGCCGATCGCCCCAGAACGAGTCAAACGCAAAGGAAGACTCCAACCCGGTCGGATGTTCTTGGTGGATATGAAACAAGGCCGTATTGTTTCTGATGATGAAATCAAACAGCAAATTGTGACGGAGAATCCCTATCAGGAATGGCTCAATCAAAACTTGTTGACTTTGAATGATTTGCCGAGTCAGCCAGACGTAAAAGTCTCGACTTCCATTAATCTCCTGCAACGTCAAACGGCCTTTGGGTATAGTTTTGAAGACTTGCGAATTTTGATGGCACCAATGGCACGGGATGGTGCAGAGGCGATCGGCTCCATGGGAACGGATACCCCATTGGCGGTTTTATCCGATCGGCCTAAGCTCCTCTACGACTACTTCCAGCAATTATTCGCGCAGGTTACTAATCCCCCGATCGACTCCATTCGAGAAGAAATTGTTACCTCACCAGAAACAACAATCGGCTGTGAAGGCAATCTTTTAGAAGCTAATGCAAAAAGCTGTCATTTGATCACGCTGAAGTCTCCGATTCTCAGCAATGAAGACTTAGCCAAACTCAAGGGAATCGATCACGCGGGATATAAATCAATCACGGTTTCAACAGTCTTTGATCCCAGTAATGGCGTTGCGAGTTTGCAAAACACCTTGGATCAAATCTGTGAAACGGTGGATCGGGCGATCGAGAATGGTATTAATTTAGTGATTCTCAGCGATCGGGAAATGGATGCGACTCATGCACCGATTCCCGCATTGCTAGCAGTTTCAGGTCTCCATCATCACTTAATCCGTCAAGGAACTAGAATGCGGATTGGCTTGATTTTGGAATCTGGCGAACCACGTGAAGTCCATCACTTTGCAACGCTGGTCGGCTATGGTTGCGGGGCGATTAATCCCTATTTGGCCTTTGAATCGATTCAACATATGATTGATTCAAATATGGTGCTGAATATCGACTATGCTACGGCTTGCAAAAACTTCATTAAAGCAGGCACGAAAGGCATTATCAAAGTCGCGTCCAAAATCGGAATTTCCACCATTCAAAGTTATCGAGGCGCACAGATTTTTGAAGCAGTGGGATTAAATCCTTCGGTGGTCGATCGCTATTTCAGTGGTACGGCTTCGCGGATTGCAGGGGTTGATTTATCGGTCATTACTCAAGAAGCGATCGTCCGTCATCATCGGGCTTTCACCGATCGGGCCGAAGCGAAAACTCTAGAAGTTGGCGGTGAATACCAATGGCGCAAAGAAGGTGAGGCGCATTTGTTTAGCCCACAGACTATTCATTTATTGCAGCAGGCGGTGCGGACCGATCGCTTTGATCTATTTGCGCAATATTCTGCATTGGTCAATGAGCAACAGCATCAACACTTTACACTGCGTGGATTACTCAATTTCAAAGACCGCCCTTCTGTACCCATTGAAGAAGTGGAATCCGTCGAGACCATTACCAAACGCTTTAAAACAGGTGCGATGAGCTATGGTTCGATTTCCCAGGAAGCCCATGAAACCCTAGCGATCGCAATGAATCGGATCGGCGGTAAATCCAATACAGGTGAAGGCGGGGAAGATCCCGATCGGTATACCTGGACCAATGATCTCGGTGATTCTAAAAACAGTGCGATCAAACAGGTTGCGTCTGGACGATTTGGGGTAACGAGTTTGTACTTATCCCAAGCGAAGGAATTGCAAATCAAAATGGCTCAGGGTGCGAAACCCGGTGAGGGCGGACAATTGCCCGGAGGTAAAGTCTACCCTTGGATTGCCAAAGTGCGTCACTCAACTCCCGGTGTGGGATTGATTTCGCCGCCGCCGCACCATGATATCTATTCCATTGAAGATCTCGCGGAGTTGATTCATGATTTAAAAAATGCCAATCGAGAGGCGCGAATTAGTGTAAAACTCGTGTCGGAAGTGGGCGTGGGGACGATCGCCGCTGGTGTGTCAAAAGCCCATGCTGACGTGGTTCTCATCTCCGGTTTTGATGGAGGCACGGGAGCTTCACCCCAAACTTCGATTAAACATGCGGGATTGCCTTGGGAATTGGGATTAGCAGAAACGCATCAAACCTTATTGCTGAATGATTTACGATCGCGCATTGTCGTCGAAACCGATGGCCAGATGAAAACGGGTCGAGATGTGGTGATTGCGGCATTATTGGGTGCGGAAGAGTTTGGATTCTCGACCGCTCCATTGGTCAGTCTCGGCTGCATTATGATGCGAGTTTGCCATTTGAATACCTGCCCCGCCGGAATCGCCACCCAAAACCCTGCA
>JAYUEU010000419.1:0-10080 GCA_043739065.1 Synechococcales cyanobacterium
ATGGTCACGACGGGCACGCAGCGCCACATCCCACTGAAACCATGGCCCAATCCAAGGCTGAATTGGCGCACGACCAATGGATAATAATCCAATTAATCCGGCAATTACACTCAGGGAAAAAACTTGGGTGATCGGTTGATGAAGAACTCTCGCGATCGTGCTGACTATGGCTTGAAGTGCAGAGTCTATTGGATGTCCAGACAGGAGATTCAGCAACTGACCAATGGCATAGGGAACGAACAAATCAAGCACTTCAAAAATGCTCATGCCCAAAATACTAAAAATTGCGATCGTTCGATAGTTTTTAAAGTAATAGATTAAGTCCAGAAAGTGCGCCTTTCTCACAGGATCGGGCGACACAGCGGACAACTGAGCAGGTGTCATAAAAATAACCAGAACAAAAAATAAGGTAGTATGCTACACAAGTTTCATATACTACACGATCGATTTTTATTCTGGTTACAAAGTTTTTAGCTGCAAATCTGATTAAGTCGAAACTTGAGTAGTCGGATGCTGGTTCAACCAACGATCGAGATCATCGGGCACCCCAAAATCCAATAAGGCTTCAGACAAATCTTCAAGTTGATCGCCGGAAAGGGCCATCACACGAGTCTCAAGGGCATCACTCATCGCTCCAATCCGACGATGCAGAAGACGAAGAACGATCGAAAGTGCTTTTTCCTTGGCCCCGATTTTCTGGCCAATTTCTTGACCGATTTCTTGACCAATTTCCTGACCACGCCGAAGACCACGCTCTTCAGTGGCAGCTTCCCAGTCTAGAAATATTTGTGGATAGGCCATGGTTGTTGTCTCCGCGTTTTCAAAAAGGGACGGATTCTTTTCTATAGTAACAAGCTTCCACGCGCAAAGCATCCGGAGAATGGGCGCACGACGAGGATCTGATAATGGCAGCGCTACAACTTCTGTGATTGCATTTTCCTGGGTTTTCCCTCGACCTAAAACTCGCATCCAAAGGGTATTGGGTGTTGAGGGTAAGTCTTTGAGTGACACCATGATGGTGCGGACGATCGGGCTAGGAAAATGGTAAAACCCTCTAGGAAATCCCGGCTTGTGAATAACGGCACATTCTTTTTTTAACGGTTCCGATAATGAAGCCGCTAAGATCCAAAGCTGGGGGTAATCATTTTCGGTCAAAGTCCGATCGGCACTATTCGCCTTACGTACAATATCTTCTCGCAACCAAAATAATTCATGTAAACAGGTTGAAACTTCATCTACTGTAGGCACCCCGCTGTAAATTTCCAGCAAACTTGGAGTTGAGACCACCTGCTTCAGCAAGCCTTTGATGCTACTGGTGTCGGCGGTGTTTGTGGGTAAAAACAGAACATCAATGAACTTCGATTCACCAGGCACTTCAAACGATCGCTCCACGGTCCCGAAGGGCGCTAGGAGATCCGCCAGGTATTCCTTAGAAAAGGCATCAAATGGATTTTGGGTCATGCTGCTCTAATGTTTCACTAGGACGATCGATGATGCCGCCGCCTAGTAACACTTCGCCGTGATACCAAACTGCTGCTTGACCCGGTGTGATGCTGAGTTGAGGATCGTCAAAGATAATCTTAACCGTGGTGTCATTGATGGGGATGATGGTGGCGGGAGAAGGCAACGATCGGTAGCGGATTTGGACTTCGGCTTGAATCGGGGTTGCGATCGGAGCCATGGACACCCAATTTACCCGTGATACGGAACACTCATTCTCGTATGCCTCATCCTTGGTTCCGACAATCACCCGGTTCATTACGGCATCCAGAGCAATCACGTACAGCGGCTCATGGTAAGCAATGCCTAAGCCTTTTCGTTGACCAATAGTATAGTGATGGATGCCAGAGTGGGTGCCCAAAACTTCACCCGTCTGAGTCATGATTTCACCCTCGGTTCCGGTGATGTATTTATCCAGAAATGCCTTCATGGACCCATTTGCTTCCACCAGACACAAATCCATGCTTTCGGGTTTGTCCGCAGTTTGTAAATCGAATTGAGCGGCGAGTTTACGGGTTTCTGTTTTTTGAGTTTCGCCGAGAGGGAAAATAACGTGGGCCAGATCGTCTTGGCTTAGATCGTAAAGAAAATAGGTTTGATCTTTGTTCCGATCGAAAGCCCGGAGCAACTGCCAGCGATCGGTTGATTCATCATGAAATACCCGTGCATAGTGACCTGTAGCGATTAAATCAATGCCGAGTTCTTGGTGCGCATAGTCAATCATGGGCCGGAATTTAACGGCTTTGTTGCAATTTGAACAAGGCAAGGGCGTAATGCCTTCCCGGTATCCATCAACCAAATAATTAATGATGTATTTCTCAAACGACACGCGACTATCGACAACATGATGGGGAATGCCCATTTGTTCGCAGAGCTGTGCGGCATCGACCATCCCTTCGGAACAGCATTGGCCTTTGCCCTTCATTAACCACAGGGTCATCCCTTCAACGTCATACCCTTGCGCTTGCAAAATAGCGGCGGTAGTAGAGCTATCGACTCCGCCGGAGAGTCCGACAACGACCTTCTTCATTACAGAAAAACTCGAAACATAATTTCACTCTAGTTTAGCGGGTTTAGTCAGCGGTTTCCGATAGAGACCTGTGCCAAATTGGGCAAACCGATCGGGTTGTACTGTATCAAGAATCATCAAGATTTATTACACTTATTAATATTGTTGATACATCACACCTGACGAGGCTTCATTCCCATGGTTGAGAGGTTAATTCCAGATGCCTTTACCAAGTTGGCCTACCAAACCCTTCAACAGGGAAAAGCAGCCTTTGGGTTGGCCCATAAAAAATTCTCGACCCGCGCCCTCAAAGCTGCTGCTGTCACAGGACTCGTCGCAGCACCGCCGGAGAGCTATAGTACCTACATTTCTGCCGAGATTATTAAACTTGTGCGTGGGCGCTATGAGCAATTGCTTCAAGTGGATTGGGAGGCGGCGGAAAAAGGAGTCTATCCCCGATCGTTGTTGTTTGATGATGCGTGGGATGACTTTGCCAAATATTATCCGGCCCTTTGTTTAGATTTGCCCCAAATTTGGAACCGTGCCCAGCAAAAGGTTTCCCGCGAATTCGCACCCGAAATTGATACCGCTGGATTGCCAAATTACTACACCCAAAATTTTCATCATCAGACCGATGGCTACTTGAGCGATCGATCGGCACAGATTTACGATTTGCAAGTCGAGATCTTATTCAATGGCGCAGCAGATGCAATGCGTCGTCGGATTTTGGCACCGCTTAAGGCTGGGTTAGAGGTTTTTAAAGATGAAATTCCTCAAAACACTCGAATTCTAGACATTGCTTGTGGTACAGGTCGCACCTTGCGGATGATTCGGGGAATGTTGCCTAAGGTGAAGTTGCACGGCGTAGATTTGTCGAATGCTTATTTGCGTAAAGCTAGCCAATTACTCTCTCAGCTTCCTGGTGAATTGCCTCAGCTTACGCAAGGTCCGGGGGAGGCATTGCCGTATTTAGACAATTATTTCCATGCACTGACCTGCGTGTTTTTATTCCACGAACTGCCTGCTCCGATTCGGCAACAGATTATGAATGAAGCCTTTCGAGTAGTGAAACCCGGCGGGACGTTTGTGATTTGTGATTCGGTTCAGTTGAGTGATTCGCCGGACTTAGGAGTTGTGATGGATGGCTTCTCGGATACGTTCCATGAGCCGTTTTATCGCAACTATACCCAGGATAATTTGATCGATCGTTTACAGACAGCGGGATTTGTTGAGGTGACAGAAAGTGTTCATTTCTTGAGCAAATATTTGGTTGCTAAGAAGCCGCTTTAGAGATAGAAAAAATCTAAAAAAAAAGGGAAAGAACCTGATTTAGATTCTTTCCCTTTTCTATATGCGGATAGCGAGACTCGAACTCGCAAGTCAAAGACATACGCACCTCAAGCGTACGCGTATACCAATTCCGCCATATCCGCACGGTATAAGCTGAGGTCACTTGATTTCTCAAGCTCAGCTATCATAGCAAAAAACGCGAATTTGCCAACCCTCTTGATAAAAAAGTAGCAATTCCAAATTCGGAACGAGGTTCAAGCTGTGATTTTTTCGCATTTCTGCCACATAATGTTCCGGCTGAGCGGCGACCAACCAACTTGAACGATAGACGAAGAGACTTTTTGCAAGTCCGCTCCAACCGGGTTGTTCTGCTGCATTATCATGCAACGACCTCAACATTTTAGCCGTCTTTGCGGGCTACATGAATAGCGGAAAGAAACGAGAGTTGCACACTATCTTCAATCTTTTCTAGCTTCTCCCGCAATCCTGCAAATAGTAGCTCTTCTGCTTGTGGCTCTAGTCCCCGATGGGTACTTAAAAGCTTGAGGTAATCATCAACACTATAGGTGACCTCACACGCGGTTTGCTCGACGACCAACTCCTTAAAATAACCAGAATCTAAAACTTCTTGTCCAAGCCCCTGCAAAATCTCTGCTTGAATTTCCGCACCTTCATATCGGGCAAATGAGGGAGCATAAGCTTGGTAAACTTCCTTGATTGCTTGGTAAACCTCGTATTTTGGTTCAGGGGTCAGATTCCAGAACAGGATGAGAAACCCAGTATCACGCAATGCCGCTGCTGCCTTGGCATACCGAACCTTTGGTGATACCCAGTGAAAGGCATTCGCAGCTAGGACGACATTGAACTGTTTTGGTTCTAGTTCCCACTCCTCAAATGAGGTATTGTTTATTACAACATTTAGATATGGCGCACAGTTGTGTTGTGCCAAACGACAAAAATCCGGGTTTGGCTCAAGACACGTCATCGAGAAACCATATTGAGCAAAAGTCACTGTCGCGTTTCCTGGACCACAGCCCACCTCAAGAATCGATGCATCTGAGGAAAGTTGAGCTAAAACGATAGATTGATCGATCAGTTCCTTTGGATAGTTTGGTCTTGCGTTGTAATAGATATCAGCAACAGAAGAATACCAATTCCTTCGCTGTTCCAAATCCATTGAAGCTCTAGCATTAATTTCCTGTCTAGGGTCTTGCATAAGCTAAATTTATTAGAGCGTGATCTAACTCCATTTTAGACTCCAGAATCTATCAAAATTTTGTCCTCATCGACAATATCAAGGAATCTTAACTTTGGACACTAACGGATGATTTGCAAGCCACTTCTACCACCCAAAACGTAAGCGGCAGAACAATTATATAGACGGAAAATTTCCTTATAAGTAATCGATTTGGTATCTTAGACCGACAACTTATCTGCATAAGTGCTGAAATTGGTATCTTAGACCGACAAACTTAGTATGTTCTATGAGAAAGAAGTTCGCCAGTCTGCCTAAGATTCCAAAAACAGGAATTAGACGAAATAGAGTATTGCTATGGTGGATCCGAAACACCGTAAACTAGTAGCCCAAGTCCGTGACGCAGTGCGACTCAAGCAGTACGCCGATCGCACCGAAGAAACCTATATCCTCTGGATCCGACAATACATTTTCTTCCATAACAAACGCCATCCCGCTGAAATGGGACGCGTTGAAGTTGAAGCGATTCACTCACCGATCGTCCACCCAAAGCCCCCCAAAGATTACCTTCTGAAATATTGAATTTGGAATTGCTGATAAAAAAGGATTCGCCAAACGATTGTCAAAGGGAACGGGAAGGTTTTCAATAGGGGCACCGTTAAAAAGCTGACCTAATCATGTCCTCTTCCTTCACCGCCGAACTTTCCACGATCGCCGCCGAGATTCAAGGCATTTCCCAGAATATTCCTGATGCTACGATCGCGCACGGCATCACGACGGACAGCCGATCGATTCAAGTCGGTGAACTCTTCGTTGCATTGCGGGGTGAAAATTTTGACGGCCATGACTATGTAGCTATGGCGATCGCACACGGAGCAAAAGCTGCGATCGTAGATGGTGATTTTGATGCAGGTGATTTGCCTGTGATAGTTGTGACGGATACGTTGAAGGCGTACCAGGCAATTGGACGGTGGTGGCGACGGAAATTCTCGATTCCGGTGATTGCGATTACGGGTTCAGTAGGCAAAACCACTTGTAAAGAATTGATTGCGGCGGTGTTGTCCAATTATGGCAACGTGCTTAAAACGCAGGCGAATTTTAATAATGAAATCGGGGTGCCGAAGACGCTTTTAGAGTTGCGATCGGACCATGATTTTGCGGTTGTCGAGATGGGAATGCGCGGTGCGGGACAAATTGCTGAACTGGCGCTGATTGCTGAACCGACGATCGGACTCATTTGTACGGTCGGGACGGCGCATATTGAATTGCTGGGTTCACGGGAGGCGATCGCTAATGCGAAGTGTGAGTTACTGGCCGAAATGCCGAAGGACAGTATCGCGATTTTGAATGCGGATAATGCCTTATTGATGGAAACGGCGCGCAAGGTTTGGTCAGGAAAAACGTTGTCCTACGGATTTACTAATGGCGATGTGCGGGGAAAATTTCAGTCTGACTCGTTGGCGGGCGGAGTTACGATCGGCGACCAAAGTTTCCCGCTTCCGCTTCCCGGCGAACATAATGCCATTAATTATCTTGGAGCGTTGACTGTGGCATCAGCTTTAGGACTGGATTGGGCACCGTTTGAGCAAGGCTTATCGGTGGATCTTCCCGGTGGGCGGGCAAAGCGCTATGACTTGGCAGGGGATGTGGTGCTGCTAGATGAAACCTATAATGCGGGTCTGGAATCTATGCTGGCGGCCTTAACGTTACTGTCCCAAACTCCTGGAAAACGACGGATTGCGGTGCTGGGGACGATGAAGGAGTTGGGGGATTATTCGATTGAATTTCATGAACTCGTGGGCGATCGGGTCCAAGCCTTACAGTTTGATCAATTACTAGTATTGGCCGATTTACCAGAAGCAGAAGCGTTAATCCGCCATGCCCGATCGGTTCCCTCTGAACGATTTGAGACCCATGAACAAGTAATCGCCCGACTCAAGGAAATCCTTAAACCGGGCGATCGGGTTTTATTTAAAGCATCTCGGTCAGTCGCACTCGATCGGGTCGTGAAGGCGCTGCGAGAATGACTCAGTTAATCTTCAGACCAGTTAATCTTCAGACCAGTTAATTCTAAGACAAGTTAATCCTGAGACAAGTCATCAATTGAAGGAGAATTTAACGCCTTGTCAATCAACTCCGTCGCCAGATCGGCCATGGTCTTGCCTTGAGAAAGTGCGACATCTTGAAGCTGCAAATAAATAGCATCTCTCAATGTCACCCGTTTACGCTGGTCGGGAGTCGATCGGCCCGTCGGTGGTTTCCCGTAGGATTCTGCAAAAGCCCGGATCGCTTCAAAGCCTAAACGATGACAGAAATCCCCAAAACTTTCATCCTTACGACGACGCTTTTTGAAAAATGCAAACACAGGCTCAAGGGCCGTTTCAAGATCATCAGCGTTGAGGGCTTCGATGTACACCTCAGATAGCCGGGTTTGATTGGGGGACGCACCGAGCCACAGTTGATACTGGTTGACCCCGTTGCCCACAAAGCCAACTTCCGCCAAATACGGACGGGCACAGCCATTCGGGCAACCCGTCATCCGAGTGATGAATGACTCATCGGGCAAGCCAACTTTAATCAGCACATTCCGCATCCGTTCCAAAATGCTGGGTAATATCCGTTCGGCTTCGGCGATCGCAAGACCACAAAGAGGAAGTGCAGGGCAAGCCATGGCATAGCGTTCTAAGCTGTCAATTTCGGTTTCACTTTTAATGCCGTGATCCGCGAGAATCTGGGCGATCGCAGCCTTGTCTTCCGATCGAATATCGTACAAAATCGCGTTTTGACTTGGAGTCAGGATCATCGGTAGGCGATAGGTTTCGACAATCTTTTTCAAGGCCGATTTGAGTCTGACCTCACCTTCATCCTTGACCCGACCGTTTTCGATCGAAATCCCGACAAAATGATTACCGTCGCCTTGTTCATGCCAACCCAAAAAGTCAAAATAAACCCATTTCGCCACCTTTTTCATTGGTTTGAAGGGTTTACCGAAATACTCTTCTGCCTTGGTGCGGAATTTATCTACGCCCCACTCGTTGATCAGATATTTCAAGCGGGACAGACGACGATCGCTGCGGTTGCCATAGTCGCGCTGGGTGCAGACAATTGCCTTCACGGCGTCATAAATATCCTTACCTTCGACATAGCCGATCGGATCCGCAATCCGAGCAAAGGTTTCTTCTTTTTTATGAGTCCGGCCCAATCCGCCGCCTGCATAAATGTTAAAGCCCTTGAGGCTACCATCGGGATTGCTAATCACCACTAAGGACAGATCCTGAGAGAGCAAGTCTACGGAGTTATCACCGGGAACCGTTACCGCTATTTTAAATTTCCGAGGCATATAAAGTGCCCCATAAATCGGCTCTTCGGAGTCATGGATGATGGTGCCATTGCCATTACGACTGCGGGCCTCAATGACATCCGGATGCTGTTCAGCCGAAATAGCCTTCTCCCCATCCAACCAAATCTCGTAGTAGGCTCCGGTTTGAGGCGTTAATAGATCCGCAATCCGGTTTGCATATTCGATCGCCAAAGTATAGTCTGGTCGATTTTTAAATGGAGCTGGAGGAGCCATAACGTTACGGTTTAGGTCTCCGCAAGCGCCCAAGGTCGAACCCATATTTGCGACAATCTCAGCGATCGTTTCCTTGAGGTTTCGTTTCAGGATACCGTGGAGCTGGAAGCCTTGGCGCGTGGTCGCCCGCATGGTGTGGTTGCCATACTGATCAGACAGCCGATCGAGGGCAAGATAAAGTTCAGGCGGAATGAAACCACCAGGACTGCGGGTCCGCAACATCATTTGGTAGTCTTTTTCCTGACCTTTGACGCGATTTTCTCGGTTGTCCTGTTGATAGGATCCGTGAAACTTCATGAGCTGAATCGCATCTTCGGAGAAATAATTCAAATCATTTTTGAGTTCAGAGGCGACAGGTTCTCGAAGGAAATCGCTGCGTTCTTTGATGCCTTCAACTTTAGATGGTTTTTTTTCGATCGCGAGCGGCGTGGTGGAAGTCATGACCATAGGAATTTTCTTAGATGTGGGGGCTATCCCAGTAAAGCGATCAGGATTCTGAAGGTTTCGATTCTAGCATCTTCCTCACCTGCAAAATGTGGATCCAATGTTAAAGAAAACCTCAAACAAAATATTAAATAAACTGCTGAACAAAAAATAAGGCTGGGATAGGCCGATCGTACAGATCAGCCCATTCCAGCCCCTTACTCAGAATCGACAATATTAGATTTATCTCAACATCGGAGCCGATTCAGCCAAGGCCGTTGTTTCAGATTTCTGCGCAATTAATACCGGATTACTTCCGCGAATTCGAGCCACAATTTGCGATGTTTTCGTATCGTAAATTTGAGTCAAGAGCTTTGGATAGAAGCCGATCCCAATGATAGGCACGAGCAAACAAGCGATGATAAATACTTCGCGAGGTTCAGCATCAATTAGCGCTTCGTGGGACGTGAGTTCTTTATTCTCAGGACCGTAGAAAATCTCCCGAAGCATCGATAGCAAATACACTGGGGTTAAGATGACTCCGATCGCGGCCAAAATGATCATAATAATTCGGAAGGTTAACGAGTAAGCATCACTCGTCGCAAACCCAATGAAGATCATCAGTTCGGCTACAAAGCCACTCATTCCCGGTAACGCCAACGACGCGAGGGAACAAGCCGTGAACATGGAGAAAATCCGAGGCATCTTCTGCCCGATTCCACCCATTTCATCCAGCATTAAGGTGTGAGTCCGATCGTAGGTTGACCCGACTAGGAAGAATAAACTCGCCCCGATTAAACCGTGGGACACCATTTGCAAAATTGCACCGCTCATCCCTAAATCCGTAAACGAGGCGATGCCAATCAAGACAAACCCCATGTGAGAAATGGACGAGTAGGCGATTTTTCGTTTTAGATTTCGCTGGGCAAACGACGTGAGAGCCGCGTAAATGATATTAATCACGCCCAAAATAATTAATGCAGGCGCAAACACTGCATGAGCCTCTGGCAGCATCTCTACGTTCATCCGAATCAAGGCATAACCGCCCATCTTCAGCAGAATTCCCGCAAGCAACATATGCACCGGAGC
>JAYUEU010000420.1:0-5193 GCA_043739065.1 Synechococcales cyanobacterium
AAAACAATGCCTACCACCAGAGCAGCTTCAACCCCTTCACGTAGTGTAATCAGAAAAACAGGCAATGCCGCAGTGAAATCCATAGGATTGAGAATCAAATAATTGATATAAAGACGCTATCTATATCTTGACGCAAATTGTAAAAAATAACATTCATCACAACAAGACAAAAAGACCAATTCCGACAAACAATCCCCCAATCAAAATCGACCAAACTTGATGTCCGCCTGATAGCACGCCCCCATTTGTCCGCGCCGCCTCCACATCCATCCAAATTGTTGCCCCACGCCGCAGCCAACCTGAAATCATTACCTCTTGACCCACATACCGCGACAAGGTTGGATTCCCAAAAAACTCCCGCACCCCTAATCCGATCGGCCCTAAACTCGCCCCAACATGTAATTTAATCCGATCGCCCGATGTGACCTCAAGCCACAAATCCTGTCCCAACCAATTGCCTACACCCGATCGGCCTTGGAGCTTACCCTGGAGCATCACCATATGCGGTTTGAGCGGTATCGCATTGGTTTGAGTTAATGAATGAATCAACGCTGCATTCTCAACATTCAACGCTTCCGAACCCGCCGCATTCAAATTAGAATGATCGCAGCGACTCATGGCCGTCGAGAGTTCTGGGAAAAAACGATTAAATCGCATCCAAGTTCCCATACCAAACCCAATCATCGGAAATCCTAAAAACAAACTATAATCGCTGCCCAACCAGGCCAATTGTTTCTGCCCAACCCAATACAATATCCACCCCAATCCCCACGCCAACCAAGCCAAGCCATAGGCCACCATCGCCCAAACCAAAGGAGTTGACCAAGTTCGAACCGATTGACTAGGTAATCCTGTAAGTGATTTTGGTCCCGAAAAAAGAGGATCTAAATTCCAATGAGATGCGATCGTCCCGAGTTTGATCAATCGGGTTTCTGTGGGCGGTTGAGATTGATTAATGGCCAACCAAAACTCGACCGATCGCAATGGAACTGTTGTACAGTCGCGCAAACTCACAGGCAACAAATTTTCAAACCCTTCCAATATAAACGTCCCCAAAGACCGCTGAACAATCGCATCCGCCGTCCACGATCGCAATTGCAATACAGTACTCGCGAGACCATTCGGATTGCCCGTCAAATTACAAACAGCCCGATCGCCCTCTTCTGAACGTAATTGGGACAACCCAAACCCCATCCATCGCAAAAATGCAAAAACACCATAACTAATCGCCGCGATCGTCGCAAAAAACAATCCTGCAATTTTCCAAATCCAAGGCAACACAAATAATGACTGTGGTTGCAACCCTAACGTTAGAAACCGATCGCCCAACTTAGAACATTCCCAATAAACCGTGTAAGGCAAAAGCGCCAACGTCGTCGTCGAAGCCAAAATCGCAGTCGTCCAATTGGCCAAATTATTCACTTCAATTGCATAGAGTGTCGCAATCTCCGCATCTTGAAAGCCTTCCAACAATGCCCGACTCACCGCAATCGTTTGATGCATCGGCAAAACGCCATAACTCAAAACCAACGGCAAATCTGTTTCAATAATTTCTAAGCGAGGCAAGGCCATTTTTGCGCCCTTACATCCACGCTGAAGCACTCGATAGGCTTCCGGACTGTAGTGCGAAAGCTGACTCGTCGAAAGATTTTTCACCGTACCCGATCGATTCAGTTGCCAGCGAATAATCCACGGACTCAAAACAATCGCCCCGATCGCCATCAAAGTTAGATTCAGCCAAGGAATATCAATGGCCATCGGCTGCTGCGACTCCAAAAACGGCAGCTTATTTCGTAGCGACACTAATATCTGAACACTCCACTGCAAGCTCCCAATCAACGCCGCCGGAATGCCTACTAGCCCCGCGATCGTCAGCAATTGCATGAGAGGTAAGTTGAAATTTTTCGTTTCTTTTAACGGACTCCACTGGGTCGCACGATCGTAGGGTTGCGCCGGATCGAAAATCATATCCGTTGCCCGATCGGCAGTGATGGACAGATTTGCCGAATTGGTCTGAAAATTGTCAGATCTACTAGAAATTTCCGCAGAAGTCCCGATCGCACCATCAGATATTCCACTAGATGCCCTGCCAGATGTTCGACGACGGCGTTCCGGGCGCGGTGCGTTTTCATCAAAAGCCATAAATCCAGTGTCTTGGCTCGCGGCTGGGGACGTATCTACAGAAGAAGCAGAAGATCCCTTCCAATTAGTCGGCTGAGTTGGCCCAGTGGCATCGATTGCGGCCAATTGAGCCTTAGCCCAATCATTCACCTTAGAATTGCGAACGAGAGTTAAGGGACCGACCATCTCGCGGGCGATCGTTAGATTTCCAGCCCGTTGATGCAGCGTCACAAGACCCATTTGAGCCTTCCATCCGTCACTCGTATCCACCATTCCCGCCTGCTCCAAATCTGCAATGACTTGAGTGAGGTGCTGGAAAGCTGTGCTGTCATCGCCCTGAGAAAGGGACTGTAGACCGCGTTGGAGCAGTTGGGAAATTTCCGACATAACCTGAATACCTATCGATAACCCTGAACGATTCGCACGGTGATTTTCAATTCGTCTTTCTAGGATACCCAACTTACCGCAGGTGGGTCGTCTCAAAATGCTAAGGTTATCAACAACCAGCGGGCCGAATTAACCAGCGTGATGAATTTTTGATGAGTCTTCAAGTTTACGGAATCCCCAATTGTGGCACCTGCAAAAAAGCGCTCACTTGGCTAACTGGCTATAATATTGACCACGAATTTATAAATTCCCGCGAAATCCAAATCCCCAAGGAAACGATCGCCAGTTGGGTTGCAGCCCTTGGTAATAAGCCGATGCGCAATACTTCTGGACAATCTTATCGATCGTTAACTGAGGAAAAAGATCAGTGGGATGATGAGCAATGGGTGTCGGCTTTTACTCAAGACACTATGCTATTGAAGCGCCCACTTTTTGTGAAAGATGGCATTGCCGTTGCCGTTGGATTTCGGGATCCTGATGCGGTTCGTCAAGCGATTTTTAGATGAGACGTTTTTTAGATGAGACGATTTTTACATGACTAAGCTGCGTGCTGTTGTTGTTGATCCAAGTGCGATCGGACGGCTGAAGCTTACAACCGTCGAGCCACCTACTCCGTCACCCCATGAGTCAATCGTTTCGGTTTATGCCGTATCGGTGAATCGTGGTGAAATTCGTCGAGCACAAAACGCTAATGCAGGCGATCGGATTGGCTGGGATTTTGCAGGAACTGTGGACCGATCGGCAGCGGATGGCTCAGGGTTTGCCGTTGGAACCCGCGTGGTCGGCTTTTTGGCAACGGGTGCATGGTCTGAATCGATCGCAGTCCCCACAACATCTTTAGCTGCAATCCCCGATGACATCTCTATGGAGATCGCCTCTACACTGCCGATCGCGGGATTAACGGCCTTATTTGCCTTAGAAAAAGCGGGATCAATTCTGGGTAAGAACGTTCTGATCACTGGAGCATCCGGTGGAGTCGGTCATATGGCTTGTCAGTTGGCGCGAGCCTCAGGTGCGATCGTTACTGCCCAAGTCCGTAGGCCCGAACAATCCGCATTTGTCCTAGCATCCGGCGCACATCAGGTGGTGTTCGGTCATGAGTTCAACCCGGATCAATTCTTTGATTTGGTATTAGATTCTGTGGGCGATCGACTTTTGACTACTGCGATTAAACAACTCGCAAAAGATGGAATTCTGGTCACATTTGGTGCAACAGCAGGCCAAGAATCAACTCTAGATATCGCCAGTTTTTATAGCAAAGGTGGATTGAATCTCTACGGTTTTATTTTGTTTCATGAAGTTCTCAAAAATCCAATAAACCTTGGTTTAACGCGGCTGCTGACCTTAGTTCAACAGGGTGTTTTAACGCCACATATCCATCGCTCTGTGCCTTGGGATCAAGTTGGAAGCGTGGCTCAAGACTTAACCGATCGCCTGTTTTCAGGAAAAGCTATACTAAGAGTACGAGACGATTAAGACAATACTTTAAGAACTAATCTAAGAACCTCGTTACACTATGCCCCATAGCTCAGGATTAACCTGAAATTGCACACTATTCATCTTGCTTTTCCCTGGCAACTCTTGGGCACTCATGATGAATTTTTCTTGTTTCAACCCTTCGATCGTTCGCCAAAAAATCTGATTGTTGCGAGAACTATTGCTGCCTAATAAATCCAAATTATTAAACAATCCTTGCTTTGACAAAATCATATATTGCCCATCTGACAGCAATCCCCAAGCCACCCGACTGGCCAAATAAATTAACAATCGCATCCGATAATCATTTTTAGCATTGCCCCCTAGTCGTTGAGACAAATCTACAGTTTTGGGAAACAATATCCGACTCATCGCCCCATCTCGCCGACAATTCAGATCTACCGTATAGCGCTCCGCCATCTCAAAGCTTATATCCGCTGCCCGAAACAAATCAAAGCCCGAAGCCGATCGTTCTGGGACAAAATCCACAATCTTCAATAGCGATCGCACCTCCACCTTTCGACTCGCACTTTCCCCTCCCGTCTTCCCCACCATAATGGCCCTCGGGTACACCAGCTCCACCCGATGCAGCGCTACGAGATCTTGATGCACCTGCGATCGGACTTTTGATGCAAATCCGCCGTCTTTTGTCCGCGTATAGCCCAACGCCATTAACAAGTCATCGGAATTCACCGTCACCTGCGCCGAAGCTGATGTAGCCTGCTGATAACAATATAAAAGAATCGCCAGTTGCCGAGGATTGAGAAACGTCATCAATGAGGTCAGCCAGCGCCGTTGCGATCGTTCCTGGACCCCCGCCAATCCCTTACTCAGACCCTTATTAACACAAGCCGACCAGTCCATCTGTTCAAGCGCGATCGGCAACGTTGTAAGGGCTTCCAGTGAGAGACTTTCAACAGCAATTCGCCGCACGAGTCCCAACTCCCCGTCCCCACTCGACTCGACTCGCATCTCTAAAAAAGCGCCCTCATTGTCCTTACGCACTAGTGGTGCCCTTAAGTTGGGATTGCGCAAGGGAATGCCTGCACGAGACACCAGCCGTAGTAGATGACCATCCACGGCAAAGTTTCCGGATGCGCCATTAACAGCAGTCTTAGATGAAGGAATAGGGTGCGACACGGGAATAACGCTCTCGGGACGACAATGACTTGATCAGGAATAGAACCGACCACACTACATCTAGCGTAG
>JAYUEU010000421.1:0-9158 GCA_043739065.1 Synechococcales cyanobacterium
GCAATATTTCGCAATCGCAATTGACGGGCAATTTCCGTTGCAGATTCGCAATTGGTCCAAAGCACCGTTTCACGAGCCGTCGCCGATCGGGTAAAGGAACCTGAGTTAACGTCAATCACCGTCAACGCTTCAGTCTTCTCGATAATAATGTAGCCGCCCGATGGCAGATCGACCCGAGGCTTCATTGCTTCGCGAATGGCTGCATTGACTCTGAAATATTCCAGAATCGAACCACGTTCACGATGCTGATCGACCAAGACCCCTAGAGGCATCCGGCCCCCACCCCAACTGGTGAGATGCTGCTTGACGCGCTTAAGACCCTGAACTGAATCAACAACAATCCGGTTAACATCATCGCAATAGGCATCACGTAGCACCCGTTGAACGAAGTCGTCATCGCGGTTTAGCAATGCAGGCGGTCGGGTTGAAGAGGCTTCGGTTAGAACCGATTCCCATTGCTTTTGGAGATTTTCGAGATCTTCAATAATGGCTTCTTCAGGCATTCCATCGGCTTCGGTCCGAATCAAAATCCCCATGCCCGCTGGTTTCATCAAAATCGCGAGGGCACGCAACCGATTTCGTTCACTTTCGCTATCAATCCGCCGAGATAGATTCACCCCACGACCGTAGGGCATTAAAACCAAATAGCGTCCAGGAAGAGAAATATTTCCAGTCAGTCGTGGGCCTTTGGTTCCGGTGGGTTCCTTCATCACCTGTACCAAGACCTTCTGTTGAGGTGCGAGGAGTTCGGTGATGGACGAGGCCGATCGGCGTAGTCGAAGTGGCCCTAAATCGGTAACATGGATGAAACCATTTCGATCGGAGTCACCAATATTAACGAATGCCGCATCGATGCCCGGAAGAACATTTTCAACAACACCGAGATAAATATCACTGACCTGATGAGTCCCTGTGGCCACTACCAGTTCTTGAATTTGTTCAGCGTCAAAAACCGCAGCAATCCGGTGCTGCTCCGCAATAACAATCTGCTTGGACATTCAGTTAATTTCCTTAAACTTGGTCCAGAGCCACGCCCTCAAATCTCGGGTACGCAGATCTGTAATTTTTTGAATCTAGGGTCCACGGTTCAACGCTTGCCGCCTAAATTCAGAACTGTGAAACAAAAATACAAAGCGGGAGCCTAGCGTGTGCAATAGCACGATCGTCAAGCGCACAACAAAACATTCAGGCCGAGTAAACTACGCAATCCGAGAAACTTCGACCCTTATTATAATGTAAGGGATGGTTTCTCGCAGTCGTTTCTCTTAGCTATGAATTGTAGCCTGAATTGTCAAGTCTAGGATGAGAAGTTTCTCACGCTGAATTTTTTCACATTTGTCTTCAGCTTTTGGGGCAGTGGAGTTTAAAAATAGTTGTAACCGATGGATTTTATCTAAACTGAACGGTTGCCCCGATCGCGCCTCTAACTGCGCTACCAGTTGATCGGGCCGTAGGTGAGTGCCATTATTTTGACAACTGCCGATATAGCGCACGGTTAGAGTGCGATCGTTAACTGCCTGAATTTCCAGATCAAAAAGCCGTTCTCGAATGTTAATAGAGACCATTTTGCCTGAGTTGGTCTCGTGGTCAATCCAAATTTCCGACGCTTGCATAATTTCTTGCACCCATTTTTGGGCTGTCTCGATCGTAACACTGGTCTCAAGCGTGATTTGAAGCTGATATTCCGCTTGATGTAGGGCAGTAGTCGCCGCATCATCTTTCAAGGGAATCTCTTCAATGCGAAAAACGGGAATTGTATTGGGAAGCTGCGCAACAATACGTTGAAGAAACAGTTCTGGTTCAACCCGCTCCGTGAGTTCAAAGTCCATAATTTCGCCGCCGCTGGTCACGCCTAAGGAAAGCGCACTGGCGGGAATTATTCGAGGGCTGGGATGGAAGCCATTGCTGTAAGAAATAGGCAAACTGGCCCGACGAATTACCCGATCGAACAATCGCAACAAATCCAAATGACTAGTCAAGGCCATATCGCCCTCTTTACCAAACCAAATCCGCAAACGCTGGAGCCGATCGCTTTTGGGTTTGAATTGGCCTTGAAATTCAGGAATTGGCTGGGCTGGAACCACGACATTGTGACCAAAATCTAATCCACAAACGCCACAATGAGAACAACCATCAAACGAACAATCGGGAATGGCCGCTTCGACTAACGCCCGTTTCAAATCGTCATACAGCCAACGCTTATCAATTCCCGTGTCCAAATGATCCCAGGGCAGCGCAAGATCGAGATTAGGTAAGCGTTGATCAGGTAACTCTTCATCTAATTTGGACGGAAAAATGTCCCATTCACCATCTTCTACCTGACGATATTTCCAATCTAGATTTGCCTCCGCGATCGCCCTAGTCCAAGCACCATAAGCTTTTTCTAAACTTTCCCACCACGCATCCATCCCCGCACCCAATTCCCAAGCCCGTCGAATTACCGGGCCCAAACGCCGATCGCCCCGGCCCACAAAGTCTTCCATTGCCGAAATTCGCACATCAGTATAGTTCACTTTCAAACCGCGTAATTGTTTGAATGCGTCTTTCAGCAATGCCTGTTTGCGTTTAAATTCAACCGTCGAAACCGCGTGCCACTGAAACGGCGTATGAGGTTTAGGGGTGAAATTAGAAATGGTGATATTGAAATCTAGGCGCTTACGTTTATGGCCACTACATTCGCGCCGCAGCCATTGCACCGTATCCACAATTCCAATTACATCCGCGTCAGTTTCCCCCGGCAACCCAATCATGAAATACAGTTTGATCTTAGTCCAGCCCTGTTCCCAAGCGGTTTTGATGCCCCGCAGTAGTTCTTCGTTAGTCAGCCCCTTATTGATAATGTCCCGCATTCGCTGGGTTCCGGCTTCTGGGGCAAAGGTGAGGCTTCCTTGACGAGTACCGCCTAGAATATTGGCAATATTTTCATCAAACCGATCGACCCGCTGACTGGGCAACATCAACGAAATGTTATCGCCCTGCAACCGATTTTTAATCTCCACGCCGACCGCTGGTAGGGCCAGATAATCAGAGCAACTCAAGGAAAGAAGCGAAAATTCGTTATACCCCGTCGATCGCATTCCCGTTTCAATCGATTCCACCACATCTTCCGGTGCCACATCTCGCGCTGGACGAGTCAACATTCCCGGCTGACAAAACCGACAGCCCCTCGTACAGCCTCGACGAATTTCGATCGTCAGCCGATCGTGAACCGTCTCAACGTAAGGGACAAGACCAATTGAATAGGCCGGAATGGGAGTCGCCACCCGTCGCAGAATTCGCCTCGGCACATCCTGACGATTTCGCGTCACAGAACCGTCAGAATTTACGTCATAGAACATGGGCACATAAACACCGGGAACTTGGGCCAAATCCAGCAACAAATCTCCACGACTTAATCCCGCAAGTTTTCCTTCTTCCAGCACCAGTCCAATTTCCGGCAATAATTCTTCACCGTCTCCCATGACAATAAAATCCAGAAAATCTGCATAGGGTTCTGGATTTGATGTTGCTGTTTGGCCTCCCGCAAAAATAAGCGGATAGTCGCCTGACTGACGATCGCAGGACATCAGGGGAATTTGGGCCAAATCCAGCATTTCTAAAATATTGGTCGCCCCTAACTCATAGGACAAACTGAATCCCAAAATATCAAAGTCCGACAACGATCGTTTTGACTCAACGGCAAAGAGTGGTGTATTTGTGTCCCGGAGTTTGATTGCAAGATCTCCTGCTGGTAAATAGGACCGATCGCACAGTTGGCGGGGCTGGGTATTAATAATGCTGTAAAGGATGATGTGCCCTAGATTTGAGGAGCCAACCTCGTAAATTTCGGGGTAAGTCAATGCCCATCGAACGATCGCACTGTCCCAATCTTTATGAACCGCCCCGAGTTCGTTGCCCAGATACCGAGCCGGACGATGGATGTCTGTTGTTATTAAGCGTTCAACTGCAACCGCCACGGCGACCGACCTCATTATCTATAAAGCATGAATCATTGGGATTCAGTATACAGAACGGGCGATCCACCAAATATTTATCCACTAAAAAGGAGGCTCTCATCGGACCTCCCTTTTTAGTTATTTATAATTTTAACACTGACACTATCTAGGCTAGATTCAGACTGCCATCAAATCCAGAATTTTTAAACTATCTGCCCAAACGGGGCGGCTAAGAACAATAAAGATACGATATCGTCACAATCCATAAATCTACTAAGCCAGATCTACTAGGCCGCAATAGTTGCGAACTCCTTGATCTCGAATGCACGGTCAAGCTGCGTTAATTCAAAAAGAATCCGAGCTGGAGCTGAAAGAGAACAAAGACTAAAACCTTTGTTGAGACGCTGAGCGAGACTCAAGGTAGAAACTAGGCTCATCAACGCTGCACTATCAAGGGACTCGACTTGGCTCATGTCCACTACCAACGCCGCAGAACCCGGAGACATCATGGCTTTTGTCAATTCATCTTGGAATGCAAAGACATTGGTTGAATTGACATGCCCCTGTGGGCGAATCACTGTATTTTCTTGAGGATGAGTCAGCTCAGGGAAGGCTGTCAGACCTTGTGGACGATTAAGTACACTTTGCATAGTCGAAACCTCTAAAGGAAATTGCTTGGAACTCGTAAACCTCGCTAGCCTTGACAATAACGGCACTTGATTCAGAACGGTGGAATTAGGAGATTCATTATTGGAATCTTCACTCTCCTCCCAAGGATCTTAAACTTTCCGTAAGTCTCCCCTAAAAGTGTAATTTAGGAGACATCGAAGAAGTTTTATTTTCCGATCGACTGAATGTTAGAGAATCAGTGCCTAGGCGATCGAGTAGATTTTAAATGTGCCAGATTCTAGAATGTTCTCCATCTCCTATAAGAGTGAATTACTAGTACTGAATAGGGATGAATTACTAGCATTAAGTTGTATTGATAGTGTGTTGATATTGTTTAAAGCTTGACGATAGAGCAGGACTATATCCAATTTCGATCGGCTTATGCAGTGTCTAGGATAAGGATTTTTTATGATTGCTAAGCAGTGATATTAATCACGATTTATAGGCCAAATGGATCACATTTAGAATAACAAAAATGCCAGAGGATAGTTGAGAACACCACGGACTAGAACTCTTTACACCTCCGGCTATTATGAAAACTGCCTTTACCATTCGCCGTCTTGTCGAAGAAGCTCTCCATACAAAATGCCTGACTCCAGAAGTTGAACATGCGATTAACTTTGAATTGACACAAATGGGTTATGTTTCAGCGGTGGACTACGAAGCTCTAGAGCTACTTATGGAAGAAATGGATGAAGGCCGGATCCGTTTAGTCGCAAGCCGTTAAAATAATTCAGTAGCTAAGGCAATCGAGTCACTAACAAGCAAGCCATTAAGATAACTATAATTCTTTGCCCAGCGCCCAAATTCCCGGACAACGATATGCAGTAGGCGTCCGCTTGACGCTAAACTGTTCGGTGTGAATTTCCCATGAATGACTTATAGGAACCGGGTAGCGACGATATTATGGCAAGAATTAATGACAATTATCTAAAACTCAAAGCAGGCTACTTGTTCCCAGAAATAGGACGAAGGGTCAGTGCATTTGCCCAGGCTAATCCAGATGCGAAGATTATTCGGTTGGGAATTGGCGATGTGACAGAGCCGTTGCCTCAAGCTTGCCGCGATGCCATGGTGCTAGCGGTGCATGACATGGGCGATCGGAGCAAATTCAAAGGCTACGGACCGGAGCAGGGTTACGAATGGCTACGGGAAAAAATTGCGACCCAAGACTTTAAGGCACGCGGTTGTGATATTGATGCCTCTGAGATCTTTATTTCAGACGGGTCTAAGTGTGACTGTGGTGCGATTCTAGATATCTTAGGTTCGGATAATCGAATTGCGGTAACGGATCCGGTTTATCCAGTCTACGTTGATACTAATGTGATGGCGGGGAATACGGGCGAGATGAATGACAAGGGCGAATATGATGGCCTTGTATATTTGCCTATTACCGCTGACAATAATTTCACGGCGGCGATTCCCACGGAAAAAGTTGATATTATCTACCTCTGTTTCCCGAATAATCCAACGGGGGCGACAGCGACGAAAGCTCATCTAGAAGCGTGGGTTGCCTATGCTCGTAAACATGGTTCGATTATTTTGTTTGATGCGGCCTATGAGGCATTTATTCAAGATCCTGATATGCCCCATTCAATTTTTGAAATCGAGGGTGCTCGGGACTGTGCAATAGAATTCCGATCGTTTTCAAAGAACGCAGGATTCACGGGAACCCGTTGCGCGATGACCGTTGTGCCGAAGTCACTGAAGGGGAAAACTAAAGACGGGCAAGAGGTTGAACTATGGGGACTCTGGAATCGTCGTCAGTCTACTAAGTTCAATGGCGTGTCGTACATTGTGCAGCGTGGTGCGGAAGCGGTGTATTCCCCAGAAGGACAAGAACAGACGAAAGCATTAATCCAGTTCTATATGGAGAATGCGAAGATTATTCTAGATCGATTGACAGCGATCGGAATTAGTGTATATGGCGGAACAAATGCACCCTATGTTTGGGTAAAAACGCCGCAGGGACTATCAAGCTGGGATTTCTTCGACAAGTTGCTGACTGTGTGTAATGTGGTAGGAACACCGGGTTCTGGTTTTGGCGCGGCGGGCGAAGGCTATTTCCGAATTTCTGCGTTCAATAGCCGTGAGAATGTAAACGAGGCGATGGATCGGATTGAGGCGAAGTTTAAGGCGTAGAATTATCATCTTCCAGTGTTGTCTCCTTCGCAACGAGATGATACTGGGAGACTAAATACTTAAAAGTACTTCTGTACTAATAGAATGATCTAGTCGTGAATATTGTTTTATATGTCGTCGTCTTACACTCCATTGCCATTGCCAGTTGCGGCTTCGCTGAAGACCTTAAGTGGTGATGATCTTAAGGTGATGGTCGTGCTGTGTTTTCAGGCGTTTAACTGCGATCGCACAACGTTGACCCTAGAGCAAATTGAAACCTTAGGAAATATTTCACGCCATGTCTTGAAGCCTTGTCTCAATCGGCTGATGCGACGGGCTTGGATTATTCAGGATGGTCCGCTGTATCGGTTGGCGCTGAAATTACCAGAGACGCAATTACCAGACGTTAATACATTAGATTTAGTACCTGTGAATTATGATCCGGCCTTGGGAATTCGGCCTCAACGGGTTCAGGCAAATTTGTTGTATCCCGATGGACCTTGGTTGACAGAAACGGGGTTTTTATTAGAAGACTTTGTGCGCGATCGGGTGGAGGTGTGGCGGAAGGGCGATCATTACAATGCGCGGGCATTTGGGGCAATGGCGACGGAAGATGTCATGGGGATTGTGTGTAAACATTATGCAAAATATGAAAACCATGGCAATTTAGAAATTGATTGGCATAGTTTTTGTTTGAAGAATCAACGCTATCTCCAAAATGTTAAGCAGCGCTTAGATGCGGGAATTGAAATTCAGGAAACCGAACAGGCTCAGGTCATGGCAAAATTGCCAATGTTAAATCAGAATTCATCTGGTGTGTACGCATCATCGGGAGTTGAATTTGATATGCCGACCACAATATCTCCTGCCCCATCTACAGTGACCAAAACTGTAGCCGCATTGACTCAAGCTCGGGCATTTCCAACCCAAATGCTTACACCTGTTCGAGAGGTTCGATCGTTGTCTCGGCTTGATCGTTTGAATTTGTGGGTTCAAGATCCAATTCTGCGACGAGAAGCAGAGCGTGAGGCTAAAGCTGCGGGCTATGGCGTTGAGCGCAATGAAGCAGGTATTGCATTTCGAGTAGTGGATTTAGAGAATTGCGAGGATTTTTAAGCTATTACGGTGATGTATTCGTTTGGTCTCAATCTACTGGAGATTAAACCGATCGTATTGATATTAAATCATTAATGTTAAATATATTATTCGCTTCTATTACGAGTTTTCAATTTTGCCGATCGGTCCACCTAATGATTAAAGCACTCCAGTCAAGTTCAAAAGTCTAGTAATATTACTCGGCAATTCAGAATTGAACCGCAACGGTAAATTATCAGTCGATCGTGATTGAACATATCCTGATGTTAGGAATGGTTTGTATTGATCCCGATCGTTCATGAACTGTTTTATAAACGCTAAACTAGTTCCGCGCACAACGGCTCGAAGATTTTCGGTATCTGCTCCGATACGTTCTTTAATTAACGCTTTATCGTCATTACCCGAATTAAGTCGATCGCTCACACTTAAATGAGTTGCCCCGATCGCTGTAATCAAATACTTTGGCGTAGGTAATTGCATAAAGGGTTGTAATTGCTGATAAAATGTTGGAGTCAAGGCATCTTCAGTACTTGTTAGCATTAAGGTTGGCGTTGTTATTTTCTTTAATCCGGATTTTCCAAAAATTTGACCTGCAACCGGATTGAGAGCAATAGTTCCAATGACTCGATTATCTTTTAAACTAAGACTGCGTTGTTGAATTGATTTGCCCGAACATTGTAACCAGTCCGCTGGCGATCGGGTAATTAAACGATTAGGCTGCTGACAAAATTGGCGTAATTCATCAAACTGAAGCTCCCCGCCTGCCAACGCCAATGCATCATAGCCGCCTAGAGAATGTCCTACAACTACAATTTGATTTAAATTCAGTTTTAAATTGGGTTCTTTACCTAATTCATTTAATGCAAACTGTAAATCTTTTGGACGATCGAGCAATTCTTGTGAAGGCAACAACTTCTCGACATCAAATGCCGATAGCTTGAATAAACTCAATACTGATGGATGTTCGACAACAATTGTATTAATGCCATAGGATGCAAAATGTCTACCTAGGTAACCGAGGAAATTTTTACTGGCTTCAAATCCCGGCGAAATCACCACCGTAGGCGATCCCGGAGTCGCCACTTCACTCAAATACAAATCCACCGGAATTTGTCGATCGTTTCGCGTCCCGTCCACCAGCTTCAAGGTCTGGCGCTGATATGCGATCGGTCCTGGGACGCTCGGATCGATCGCACTCTTAAAATTTGCGGTGTCCTCCACAAACAAACTTTTTTCAAGTAATCCGCCTAGAGCTTGGCTTTTCCAATAATTCAGATTAATTTTTGACGCGATCGCAGCGGCCTGTGACAAATCAATTGTGACTGTTTTGGTCGGAAT
>JAYUEU010000422.1:0-7823 GCA_043739065.1 Synechococcales cyanobacterium
ATTGTCGATCGAATCCATGCAAGTTTCTTTCCGCGAGTTTGATTCATTTAATGTTTGGATTTGGGTTCAGTTTCCCATGATGCCATCTGAACTAGAACGTCAGTATCTTGAAGAAGTCTTTAATTCTTGGTTTTATTTAGGAAAATTAGGCGCATTTAATGCCGAAAGCCTACAAATTCAGGATGCGGGATTAGAAGTCAGCTATATGTCCTACGACGATGATCAGTCGGAGGAATCAATGATGGCGCTGATGCATAATATGAGTGATTTTGAATACGAAGGACTGTGGGCACGGGCTTGGTTTGATTTAGGGACGAGTGATGCGATCGCATTAGATATGTTGGTGAATGCGCTGCGTCAGTTAAGTAAAGATTTTACGGTGCTGGAGCAGGTGATTATTGGCGGCGAGAATGAGGATTGGCCAATTCCCGAGGGGGCACGATCAGAGGCGATGGTGGATGGTTATGATGAGTGGAATGGGTAACTATGATGGCTGATAATTTAGTAAATGAGTATTCGGGTGTGTTTCCACCGCCTTATATTCGGACCATTGCGATCGCATTGATTCGTCGGGGTGATCAGGTATTGATGGCAGAAGGATTCGACTCAACAACCGAAACACCGTTCTATCGGGCATTGGGCGGCGGTGTAGAGTTTGGTGAATCAAGTTGGGTTGCATTGGTGCGAGAGTTTCAGGAAGAGTTGAGTACTGAAATTACTAATCCAAAGTATCTAGGTTGTTTAGAAAATATTTTTGAATGCTATGGCAATCCCGGTCATGAAGTCGTGTTTGTTTATGAATGCGAGTTTTCCGATCGGAGTCTTTATGAACCCAATGAAATGATTTTTGTAGAGGGCGATCGGAAGAGCGTTGCTAAATGGGTGAATATTGCAGAGTTACGATCGGGACTGCTTCGATTGGTCCCAGAGCCATTTGCTACATATTTATGAGCAATTGATACCCGATCCCCCTAGCCCCCTTAAAAAGGAGGAACCGGAGTTTGAATTAAAAATCGACAATTAACTCCAATTCTTAGTCTCCCTTTTTTGAGAGCAGGGTTGGTTAGTTTAGTAAAGAAAATAACCTATTGATATCGTGCGCCACAGATTAAGCCCTTCAGTAATGGACTGGAATCAGATAATCATTACCGTTTTCCACGATTAATTTAACCGTTTTTTACAGTGAAGGGCATCTAAACTGATGACAGTACCCGTCACTTGAAGTAGCTCTAATATTTTGCTAGACGATGCATTCTTCACTGCTCTGTTTATTCCGGAATGGGGTTAGGGCGACCACTTGTCCAACCAATTCTTTGTCCCGGTTGTCAGAGTGATGATGTTGTCAAGTATGGTCAATCGAGTGAGGAACAGCAACGCTACCAATGCCGTAATTCTGATTGCTCAAGGCGGCCCCCTAAAGTTCAGCATTTGTAGCATTGAAGCGTTGCTAGAGCCATTTGGCATTAGTCAATTTCATACGGATAGTTGGAGTGATTATCAACGCTATCTATCTCCTGCTCATCACAGCGTTGTAAGCGTAATACTCAGAAAATTGAGCGCAAACACTTAACGCTACGGACTCGCATTAAATGACTTGTCCGCAAAACGATTTGCTTTTCAAAGACGATAGTGATGTATGGTGCGGTCATTATAGCAGTCGCTCACTCCGATGCCGGACTATCAAAGTAACCAGATAAGAGACATAAGTATAAATGCTTCTAAATAGCTAACGATCGCTTGCACTGAACCGATCAAAGATCTTTCACTTCATTTAAGATTTTTGTAGACGGCGAGAAGTTATCAAATATGACTGCCTAGAATTCGATACTTATTAAGACTAGAATTCATTAATCAATACAGAATATGTAATAGACATTATCGGAAATTGAGATAGTGAATTAAAGCTCAAAATTTTTACTATAAAAATAGGTGTATAAATCGATCGATATTTAGGATCAACTTACACACCTCTATTTCTTGCAAAAGAACTACTATTCTTGTAAATCTTTGATTTTTTCTGGAATATTTAGCACCGGACGATCGTCATTGGATACTGTATCATTTTGCGATACATCCTCAGACAACGGCGCTTCGATCGCAACTTCAGAACTTAGTTCAGCTTTCGGATCTGCCCACGGATCCGCATCAGAAGCCGACAATTGCTCACTCACTTCTTTCACCTCAACGGCACTAACCACCGGAGCCGATCGTTGAATTGCCTGGGAATTGATCGCGTCCACAACATCTGCTAGTTCGACATTATCGTAATTTTCATCATCATCATAATCATCCTCTGGCTCCTCATAAGGCGATCGAGGCGAGTTGCTGCTAGCAGTACTCCAATTATCCTCCGGCTCATCTTCTACATAAAGGCGGGCTTTCTGGGGTGGCTCTGTTTGACGAACTTCCACTGGCTCCCGTTCCCAATTGTCCTCATCCCAAGTTTCCTCGATCGGTTCCGTAACCCGCTGAGGCTGACGCATAGCTGGGGTTTCCAAGGGCGTTTGTTGACCCGATGGAAGTTGGTTTTCTGTGCGGATTGGAGCTGGGGGCGCATATTCATTTTTACGTTCCCAGGACGCCTTACCTAGGCCAACTCGCTCTAAAAAGCCCACGGTAACTTGGACTAATCGCTCTTCTGCGCCTTCATACACAATTAACCGATCGGGTCCACTACTGACTACTTCACTCATGGCTAACTCAAACGTGCTGACTACTTGGTCTGGGATTAATGGAAAGCCCAAAGACGCAACCACCAGGGTTTCGAGCTTGCCAGAGTCAATATCAAACTTATAGCCCCGAACCTTTCCCAGCAATTCGCCCGTTTCAGTAATCACTTCACAATTGATCAAACTGGTGTAGCGCTCCACGTCCACGTCTTCAATGACATTTTCGTCATCCACCAAAATTACATCCCCAATCTGACGAATGCTATCCAGCATCATGGGTTGGGGCGTACCGTAAAACAAATTTTGTCGAAGACTGAGGGCCACTACTTCTTGGCGATCGACATCTACCCATAGTTGGCTCACGACCCCTAGCTTTCGACCCGTATTACGGGTGATGACATAGGTTCCAAGGAAATCGGCTCGTTGGCGAAATTCTGCTGGCATGGGTCGTGGGGATCCTTTGTATGAATCGATCGTGCAATCTCTGTCAGTGTATCAAATTCAGTTCTCTCTGAACCGTTATCTCCGAGTGTGGGTTGCCGATACTCGCTTGCTCCCCATTTACTTAAATACCGTTGAATAGCGCGTTATTTCCCCGATCGCCCTTAGTCAACACAGGCAAGAATTTAATGCCCGATCGCCTCAAATAAGGCTGCAACTTTCGCGAGATCTTTATACCCAGGGCTAATTTCCACACCGCTGGATAGATCAATACCTTGGGGCGATAGGGTATCCAAGGCTGCGGCGAGATTTTCGGGTGTTAGTCCTCCAGCTAAAAACCAAGGTCGATCGGGTTTAAACGCGCTCAATGTTTTCCAGTCCAACACCAAGCCTGTTCCGCCGCCCAAATTTGGATGGTATGCGTCCAGTAATAACCAATCCACCACAGAGGTATAGTTTTGGGTCGATTTTAGGGTTTCAGCGCTTTCGACTCGGAAGGCTTTGATAAGTTCTATTGTGGGGAGTGCCGATCGGACTTGTTCGCAAAATTCGACTGACTCCGATCCGTGAAGCTGGACACTTGTTACACCCGAGGTTTCGACAGTAGAGACGATCGTTTCGAGCTTGTGATTCATGAATACCCCAATCCGATCGGTTTCCTTCGGCAGCGCCAGCGCAATCTGTCGGATTTGCTCGGGTGTCACATAGCGCGGGGATTTTTCCACACAAATAAACCCGATCGCATTCGCCCCAAGTCTTGCGATTTCTTTCCCTTGTGCTGGAGTCATGATTCCGCAAATTTTTACCCGCACCATGTCAAAACTCTCGATGTTAGGTGATGTCTTTAGCCTAGATCTTTAGCATATCGAAAAGGGATCCCGATCTTAAACTCCTCTGTATTGGTGAGGTTTCCCGTCAGCGAGTTTTTAGGCGAAGGGTTTAAACTGAATGGGCAAACGGATGGGGAAACCCAGAAATCCCTCAAACCTCATAACCTTAGTACTTCCTATGCAAAGTGGCTGGCGAATTGGAACCCTCTTTAAGATTCCTCTGTTTATCGACCCCTCGTGGTTCTTGATCGTTGCGTTTCTGACGTTTCAGAATGGATCGATTTGGCAACAGAGATATGAAACTTGGACCCCCACAGTGGCCTACGGTGCTGGGTTCATTATGGCCCTGTTGCTGTTTGGCTCGGTGTTGCTCCATGAGCTAGGCCATAGCCTTGTGGCACAGTCGAAGGGCATTGATGTCACGTCAATTAAATTATTTTTGTTTGGCGGCGTAGCCTCTATTGAAAAAGAACCCCAAAAGCCTGGAGACATGTTCCAAGTGGCGATCGCAGGTCCACTGGTCAGCGTGTTTTTGTGGATTTTCTGCACGCTTATTGTTGCGCTATTGTTGCAATTTGCGCCCACCACTAGTCCAGTGATATTTGTAGTTTTGAGCAGTATTGCCTCATTAAACTTGACCCTGACCTTATTTAACTTAATTCCGGGTCTTCCGCTTGATGGTGGACAAATGCTAAAAGCTGCCATCTGGAAGCAAAGCGGCGACTATCTCACGGGTGCCCATGCGGCGGCTCGATCAGGTCTATGGTTGGGCTGGCTTATTTCGATCGTTGGCTTTTCGGATTTGTTAGGCTTGACAAGCTTATTAGGTTTACCGCAGGTCGTGGGTTTCTGGGGCGTATTGATTGGCTGGTTCATGCGACAAAATGCCGTGAATGCCGATCGGTTGACCGATATCCAAGCGGCCCTGCTGAATTTGGATGCCCAAAGTGTCATGACGCGAAACTATCGGGTATTGGATGGCCATCAAACCTTGCGGCAGTTTGCAGAGGAAATGGTGCTGAAAAGCGATCCAACAATGGCTTATTTTGTTGCTTCGGATGGACGTTATCGCGGATTGGTGACGGCGGATGTGTTGCAAACCATTGAGCGCAGTCTGTGGGATGCCACAAAACTTGAAGACGTAGCTCAGCCATTGCAGTCGATTCCCCATGTAATTGAAAAAACGCCATTGCCTGAAGTGATTCAACAAATGGAACGTTCTGGAAACGATCGCATTACGGTTTTATCTCCGACGGGCGCGGTGGCAGGCGTAATCGATCGTGGGGACGTGACGCGGGCCGTGGGCGAAAAGCTAGGGTTTGGCATTTCCCCGACATTGTTGCAACAAATTAAAACCTCCGGCGACTATCCGCCTGGTCTTCAATTAGCCCGTATTGCGGATTCTGTCCTTGAATTTCAAGGTAAAAATACGATCGGGGTTGGGGCTGAAGAAATCAAAGAAGAATCGGCTTAATCGGCCAAATGTTAGCTAAATCTCTAGTACGAGGTTACTAATACTTCTGTAATCTTGCCGCGCTTTGAGCCTTGGGAATTGATATTTCGGGATGCGTAAATAGTATGGATATTGAATCCAGAATACAAATCCCGAATAAATTCACAATCTGAGTTAGACAACATGACATGAACACCCCGATCGCGCAGTCGCTCGAAGGTATCCCGAAGTCGAATTTGGTCAGCTTCATTAAACGAGTAACGAGTATATGAGGTGAAGCTACTCGTTTGATTCAGGGGTTGATAAGGGGGATCAAAATAGACAAAATCATTGGACGATCGGGCACGGCGCAACACATCTTCAAAACTCACTGGCTCAATGCGCGCTGATTTTAATTGTTTGGCACAGGCCCGGAGTAAATCGGGATCATAAATACTAGGATTTTTATAACGTCCGATCGGGACATTGAAATGACCCTTAGAATTTTCGCGATATAAACCATTAAAACAAGTCTTGTTCAAATACAGAATGCGAGCCGCACGTTCTACATTATTCCCAGTCCAGAACCATTCTGCTGTCTCTTCCACCCGCGATCGCACATCATAGTAATAGGATTCATCGTGATGGAGATAGTGCTGATGGAGCTGCGTAATAATCTCCTCGACATGATCCCGAATGCAGCGATAGACATTGATAATTTCCAAATTAATGTCTGACAAAAAGCTACGCTTGTGCCGCAAATTGAAAAACACTGCCCCGCCCCCAAGAAACGGCTCATAATAATTGCGATACGTTTTCGGAAAAAGCTCCGTATACTGGGCGAGCAATTGACTTTTTCCGCCCGCCCATTTTAAAAACGGACGAGGAACAATACTAGCAGTGGGTCTAACTTGGGTCAGCATTGGCTTATGATAAAAGGGAATTAACGGGCTAGAACGAATTAATTACCATGGGCGATCTTTGGAGTACGGTTTCAAAATATCCACGTTTTTTGATTGGCGTGATGCTGGGTGTGATCCTGAATGGATTTTCGCCGCTCATGCCACTGCTTAAACGTCCCGTCACAGCGATCGCTGTAGTGGCGATGCTGATTGCTGTTCTGTCTTTCTTTGTTTTCACATTGAAAGCCATGTTGGGAGTTGAAGTAGAAAGTTTGTAGATCAAATGATCTAGATCATCCGATCTAGTGTAACCCATGCTTGATCTCAGCTCAAGGTCTAATCCTTAATAATTAGTTGAAGATATATTTTCGATAGTTTCTTATCGATAGTTCGGTTTTTCAGTTTGAGTTTTCAGTTTTTTGAACGTGTGTTCGGAGCGTAGCAATGGCAACAGATAGACGGGTGGCAAAGGTCGCAGAATTAATGCGACGAGAAGTGAGCCAGTTAATGATGACGGGCATTAAGGACGATCGGGTTGGGGTTGGGATGGTGAGTGTCACGGATGTGGTGGTATCCGGCGACTTACAACATGCCAAAATTTTTGTCAGCATTTACGGCTCAGACGAAGATCGGGCGACGACGATGGAAGGCTTAAATTCGGCGACGAGATTTGTCCGTAGTGCTTTGGGGCAACGAATGGGCTTACGACGCACTCCAGAAGTAGTCTTCATTGAAGATATTTCCTTGGCACGCGGGACTGACATGCTGAGCTTGATCAATCGTTTGACAGATTCTCGTAAAGAGTCGGGTGTCGAAGATTGGTTGAATAAAGAGGCCGAACTCGATCGTCAGGCTGAGCTTGCAGAATTGGATGACGACAATGACGATGATGATGATGATGACGACGAGCAGACTGAATCAAGTACTTCGTAAATTACGAACTTCAGCGGCCAAGTTAAATCTTGGATGGGATCTCTAATCTTGGATTGGATTTCTTGGGTCGGATGACATTGGCCTTATTCATTTGCGATCGTGATTCCAGAATCCAAACGCCAAAATCTATATGCTTCCGATCGTCTCTTCTCTTACAATTTCCCAATTGATCGCCCAGCTCATTGTGGTGCGGACAACGGGTTATTTATTCGATCAGCAGTTGCAGTATCCTCAGTGGGAAGCGGATAGTGAAAAACTACGTCATCTCGTCGAAACTGTCGGCGTGGGGGGCGTAATTTTTTTGGGGGCTAGTGCAGCAGAAATGGCGTTGAAAACAGCTCAACTTCAGGCTTGGTCGCCTATTCCACTGTTGATGTGCGCGGATGTCGAAGAAGGGGTTGGTCAACGGTTTAGTGGGGCCACAGTGTTTCCACCGCCGATGGCATTGGGTGCGATCGCCCTGAAAAATCTTCCCCATGCGATCGAGTTAGCCCGTCAAATGGGATCGGTGATTGCTCAGGAATCGCGGGCGATCGGTCTAAATTGGATTTTGGCTCCGATCGTAGATGTGAATAATAATCCAAAAAATCCTGTGATTAATATTCGGGCCTTTGGC
>JAYUEU010000423.1:0-4435 GCA_043739065.1 Synechococcales cyanobacterium
TAAATTCCTTGATCTTGGACGGTTTTAAGTTTCATAGAAGTTCATTAGATTGAACGGACAAACTTACTAATTCGTTCCATGCCGCGCTCGATCGTTGTCATATCTGTGGCATAGGACGCCCGAATGTGATCATCTGCCCCAAAGGCAATACCGGGAATCACCGCAACTTGATAATCCGTCAGCAACTTATCGCAAAACGCTAACGAACCCAGACCCGTTCCAGCAATATTGATGAACATATAAAATGCGCCATCCGGTTTCAAACAAGACAACCCCGGAATCCCATTGATCAAATCATAAATTCCCTGACGACGCGCCGTAAATGCGGTCAACATCTCTTGAACACAATCCTGCGATCCCTCCAAGGCTTCGATCGCTCCATACTGCGCAAACGTGCAAACATTAGACGTACTCTGGCTTTGTAATGTAGTAACCGCCTTAATTAAGTCCAACGGACCTGCCACATAGCCAATCCGCCAACCCGTCATTGAATACGCTTTAGCAAAGCCGTTACTGATAATTGTCCGATCGAACATCTCTTGACTTACGGCTCCAATGCTCATCTGTTCGGTGCCATCGTAAAGCAGGCGTTCGTAAATTTCGTCCGATACCACAATGAGATCATGTTCAATCGCAATAGCCGCGATCGCCTGCAATTCATCAGGGCTGTAGACCATGCCCGTCGGGTTTGACGGCGAATTCATGATCAATATCCGAGTGCGCGGAGTAATGGCTTGCCGCAGTTGTTCGGGTGTTATTTTATAACGAGCTTCGGGTGTAGTGTACACAATTACGGGAGTCCCGGTCGCCAGCTTCACCATCTCGGGATAACTCACCCAAAACGGAGCCGGAATAATCACTTCATCCCCTTCATCTAGGAGCGCCAGGAAAATATTAAACAGCGAATGTTTGCCACCGTTGGTGACGACGATGTTTTCAGCCTTGTAGTCTAACTTATTATCCTGTTGAAGCTTATGGGCTATGGCCTCACGTAATCTTGGCTCGCCAGCAGCAGGACCATAGCGTGTTTTACCTGCATTCAAGGCATCGATCGCAGCGTTTTTTATATGCTGGGGCGTATCGAAGTCCGGCTCTCCGGCACTAAAGCTACAAATATCAATTCCATCTCGTTTCATCGCCTTTGCCTTGGCATCGATCGCTAAGGTCATGGAGGGGGTAACGTGTCCAATCCGTGCTGCCAGCTTCATAGTTCCAAAACTCACCAAGACATAAGTCGATCGTTGTCCATTATGGTTCTAATGTAGCCTTAATGAAAGCCTAATCTTGGACCATTATCTTGGACCGTTTTTTGAATGTCACTTCACTACCAGCGCGCTTGGATTACTCTTGCCCCGAAAAATTTTTCAAAAGCTTGCGAATTCTATAGTCAGCTCCTCGGGAAACCTCCGGATCAGACGTTAATCCGATCGGACCAACTGATTTATGCCGAATTTCACCTCACGGGATTTAATCTCGGAATCTATGCCCCAAAGTCCCCACCTGAGGCTTCTGGCTATTCGCCCCTTTCGATCTGTTTTCAAGTGGATGATTTAGAGGCCGCGATCGAATTGATCACAAATCTAGGATATCCACCACCGGGCGAAATTGTGACTGCATCTCACGGGCGAGAAGTTTACGCGTTTGACCCGGACGACAATCGATTGATTTTGTACCAATCTAAGATCCGATCGGAAAGCAACATACACTAAGCATTGAGAATTCGTCTAATACGACGGTTGAGAAGTTCTTTCATTGATCGCAAAAAATGATCCCCTTAAATCCTCCTTAAAAAGCTATCGCGTACACACAAGTCTGAGTTTTGTCCTATTTAGACCTGATTTTGGAGAACTTTAGATCAATAGCTTCGCCAAAAATGCCCTTTACCGAGAAGATTTAGCCGCAACTCAACTTGGTTTTGATTTGTATATACACGGCAGCTTAAAAAAGGGGAACTATGACTTAAATTCTGATCTCCTTTTTTAAAAGGCTAGAGGGATCGGGTCTTGATCGTCATAACCTTCAACTTTAAAAAAATCTTCTAACCCTCACTCACTTCCGGATTATTCCTATGACCACCGATCGTCGCGAACAACAACACCCACTCTATGGAAGCGATCGTCAGATCGTTAATACGATTCTTGCTGGCGAACCGACGGACTTAAATTTAGCTGAACTGGCCCGTCTCAAAATCCGTTACCGAGGTTTTCCTGGCGCAAGGGATATTCAAAAAGATCTCGATAAAACTCTTGCTAAGTGGCAACTGACCGAAGAACAGCTCTTCGACAAAACCCGCGAACTCCATAACAGTATGCGCTTGTATACCGTTCGTGCCCGCCGTGAACAAGAAGACTGGAGTTAAATCTGAAGCCAAACCTGGAGTCAACCAATGCAACCCTGCGTCATTCCGCCAACCTTAAAACCAGGATCTCGTTTAGTTGCGATCGCACCCAGTGGAGCTGTTCGAGATCCCGCAGCCTTTCAACCAGGGCTAGACTTGTGGCGATCGAGGGGTTACGAAGTTGTGTTGGCAGAAGGGTGGGACGATCGCTATGGTTATCTAGCTGGAACCGATGCAGATCGGCGGAATCAACTCGCAACGGCATTAAAGGATCCAAACTGCGATGGAATTCTCTGTATTCGGGGCGGCTGGGGGGCAGCGCGGCTGTTGGAAAATTGGCAGATGCCGATCGATCGTGATTATCCCAAATGGCTCGTTGGTTTTTCAGATGTGACAAGTTTGCTGTGGGGATTCGCCTGTGCGGGAGTTTCGGGCGTTCATGGTCCAGTTTTGTCCACTATGGGTGATGAGCCACAGTCTAGCCACGATCGTCTTTTTAATTGGCTCGAAAACCACGAGATTGATCCACTTCAAGGCACAGGTTGGAAGACTGGGGGCGTAACTAAATCGGTGACAGGATTGATTCTTCCCGCTAATCTCACGGTTGCAACTCACTTATTAAATACAGCCTATCAGCCTGATCTCGATGGTGTAATTTTGGCCTTAGAAGATGTGGGTGAGGCTCCTTATCGACTCGATCGAATGTTGACCCATTGGCGAATGATCGGGGCGTTGGATAAGATTACGGGGATCGCGATCGGGCGGTTTAGTTCTTGCGAGGCTCCAGAAGGCTATCCGAGTTTGAGTGTTGAGGAGATGTTACGCGATCGGTTGGGAGATTTGGGGATTGCGATCGTGGCGGATTTGCCGTTTGGTCATGAAGGCGAGAATGCGGCATTGCCTGTAGGTATTATGGTTCGATTAGATAGTAATACAGGAACGTTGGAGTTTATGGGAGCGGGAAAATGAAGAATGAAGAATTGAAGAATGAAGAAATTACTCGATTTAATTTGTCCCCGATCGTTCGGATTACATTATTGAGTTTGTATTTAGCGTTGACGGTGCCACTGCCCTATTTAGCTGCTGCAACAAAGTCGGAAATAGCGAGTGAATGGTTGTGGGCTGCGATCGCGATCGGTTTTATTAGTCTCTATGGTGCGCTTTCGGAACAGGTGTTAGTCAATGCAACACAAATTCAAGTTACCTATCCCAAATGGTTTCCCTTTCGGCGCGGTTGGCAATTAGAGTGGTCAAAGGTACGCGATTTAAAAGCCCGAAGTACAGGCCAAGGCGGATTAGTCTATTACTTTGTTAGTGATGATGAAAAAGGGTATTTGTTGCCGATGCGAATAGCGGGATTTGCCCGATTAGTCAAAGTAGTTCAAGAACGCACCCAAATTGATACCAGAGATGTGAAACCGTTGTCGCAGCCTTGGATGTATTTGATTTTATTTGTATTGACAATCTTTCTGGGATTGGTGGATGTGTGGGCGATCGTGGCGGCGAGAACTATGCAAAATCTTTAGCTGAAGGAATGACGAAATTCCCTCACTGCTTGCCTGTAATTTGGGAGATTCATATCATTCAACGACTTCAGAACTATCGCGCAACTGCGGGGGATCGCACGATCGGAGGCGGTACAGGGGTATCCTTAGTCTGAAAAATTGCTTGCAACGCTTGAGCCAAAGTTTGTGCCATCGCAATCCGATCTTTATAGGCCACAATAACGCGGGCTAAAATGGGAAGTTTGTTCTGCGTTGCTTCCAGATAAAGCGGCTCAACATAAAGCAGAGACTCCTCCACAGGAATGATCAGCAAATTTCCCTGAATTGCCCTCGAACCCTGACGGTTCCACAATGAGATTTGTTGAGAAATCACTGGATCTTGATTAATCCGCGCTTCAATTTGTTCTGGTCCATATACCAGCCGTTGTTTCGGGAAAGTATAGAGCAGCAATTTGCCATAATTTTCCCCATCCGATCGCGCCGCTAACCAAGCAACCAAATTCGATCGCTGTTTTGGAGTGAAGGGAAGCAGCAATATAAACTCTTCAGTCTGAACACTCGGTAAACTCGTGATCAAATAGTAAGGCTCCAC
>JAYUEU010000424.1:0-4802 GCA_043739065.1 Synechococcales cyanobacterium
GCTGATGGTGTGGGGAACAGTCGATCGGAAAGATGATCAAACTCAATTTATTATTGACGATGCCCAATCCATTGAAACCGTAAAAATGGTGATGGTGGAACTGGATGCCAAATTAGCGGGCGATGCCGAAAAACAACATCGATTGCGCGAAATACTCCGATCGCAAAATGCCGACGATCGCAGCGGTAAAGTTCCGGTGGTCGCAATTGTATCCGCTCAACAGCGCCAACAGTTTGTTCGATTTGGGGCACAATTCCGAGTCAAGGACGATGTGAGTACAGTCGAGGCATTGATCAACGCTGGATTTGTCGCCCGAACAACCGCGCTGGTGGAGTAACGAGGATTTATCTTTAGTTCGCAATAACTCGCATCTACTTGCAAATACGTCCATCAATAGCTAAGCTTATTGATAACGAAACACTAGTTCAACCCCCTTGCCAAACATCCCTATGGCTGCCTCTTCTTACAATCCCAACGCACTCAGAGCCGAACTCAATGGAAAGGGTGGACGGCTAACTCCTCAGCGTGAAAAGATTCTGACGTTTTTTCAAGAGTTACCCGGCGGCGAACATCTCAGTGCGGAAGCGCTCCATACGATGCTCCACGAACAAGAGATCAATGTGAGCATTTCTACGGTCTACCGAACCTTAAAGCTGATGACGCAGATGGGGATTTTGCGCGAGTTAGATCTAGGTGATGATTATAAATATTACGAACTCAATGGCCCACGTACTACCCATCATCATCATTTAATTTGTACTAAATGTGGCACGGTAATTGAATTTAAACATGACTCTATTCTGACGATCGGCAGCAAAATAACCGATAAAGAAGGGTTTCAACTCCTCGATTGCCAATTATCAGTTCATGGTGTTTGTGCGCCTTGTCAACGATCTATAACTTAGTTCTAAGGGACCGTCTATAACGAGATCTGTGAGTGCTCCAGGTAGTAAACTCCATTGGGTCGCTCATTGCCAGGTCATTCCATAACGTGCGGCAACATTAACGGCAGGTATCCCACGTTGAGCAGCGGCACGACGATCGAGAGAGGCTAGGAGTTGTTGTTCAATTTCGGGACGCAGTTTGAGTCCTAGGTCGGGATCATTGAGTGAGTCTGCGAGAACTTCTAATACTGTTTCGCGAATGAGACTTTTGAATTCTTCTGTGGTCAAGTCTTTGACTTGCATGGCAATTTTTTGGGGCGCGACTTTGCCTATTATAGCCTTGCAATCTCTTCGATCGGGCGAAAGAAATGCGTCGTTGTCCTAGCCTGCGAAGAAGAAACTTTGGAATTTGTATTTAAAATCATTTCGATATCGGGTTTTGCGTCAACGTCCGATCGATTTGGTGCTTTATTTCTTTTTTGTTTCGGGACTCATTGTTTGATCTTAAGAAAAAGGCATTTTAGCCATTATAGATTTTTTCTCAATAAAATGAGATGCACCCTTGTTTCTCTCAGAATTATGAAGAGAAATCTTGCTTACAATATATCCTCTTTAACATATACATATTTCTAGACAGAAAACTCATTCAAGAGTAGGGAAGCTGAAAATAAGCACAAATAGTTCTGCACTTCTAAAGTTTCAGGATCAACAGCTTCATGAGCAATCAGGTTTCGTTGAGAGCGGATAATGTGTGCGTAATTAGCTCCTTGATCTGTAATCCTTTTCTTATATTGAGCTATTTTTATCAAATCATGTAAATTCACTTCTTGATTGTTATCCAGACAGTGACTTAATTTAGACAGTAACCATTTTCCGAGTTCGATGGAGAAGGTCTGATCGAGCTGAGTTTGATCAATGAATGCACAAAGCTCGGTATTGTAGTTTGAAGTGTATTTAGCTACTTCTTTGATTTGCGTATTGAATTCTATTTTTTTGTCTCTTTTTGATTGTTCTAGATTATTAGAGCGTTCTTTCTCTATTTCTTTATAACTTTCCTGTAACTCATAGCGCAACTCTAATAACTCACGATCTTTAGCATTTAAAGCTTCATAGAGGGCAGAAATCTTGCCATCCTTAGCTTCTAAAGTTGCCCCCGAAAAGCTGTCCAGTGTTTTACTGATGCTATCTAGGCTTTTTTTAAGAGGTTGATTTTCTGTTTTGAAGTATTCAATAAGGTCAAGTGAAGAATCTTGATGGTTGTTATCTAAGGTCTTGCCATAAACTCTTGTGTCAGAGACACCACTCATTCTATTTAATGATGTTTCTATCTCTCCATCATTCTCAACAAATAAGTTATCTTGGTTAATCTTTTCTCTAGCCATAAATAATAAGCCGTAACTGTACTCATGATTAAGAAAATCATATACGGGCTTAAAATCCTGACAGTTTAGTTCTTTAAAAGCTTGAGAAATTTTTTCCTGAACTGCCTCTGTTACTAAAGAATTAATATCCACAGGATAACCATCTTCTATGAGATTTTTTAATATATCAAAGACTCTATCTTCGCTCTTATTGATGATGGATGCAATTCTAGATATTGAAATTCCTGCGCTGTGAGAATTTGCGACGATCGATTTCATGGAGGCTTGGTTAGATCCCTTCTGACTATCAATTAGAATATTCTGCCAATTTTTCGATGTGATCAAAATATTGCGTTTGCTATGTATAACTTCCCAGCTTCTATCATTCAACCGTAAAATATCATACTTTTGACTTCCTCCATATCTAGAATCCGCTTCAATCTCATGACTCTCTATGAGAAAGCTTACTAAATTTCCCCAGAAATTCATACTTTTATCTGATCCAATTCCATAAGTCGATAAGTGGTTGTGCCCTGCTGCAATGATTCTTCTATCACAGGAACCACGGAGTACTTTAACTATGTAATCAGATCCAAACTTTTCTCCACGCCTTTCAAAACGAGCAATACATGAGAGGATTTTTTGACAATCAATAGTTAAGTCTAAAGCAGTAGTTTTGATTGGCTGAGTTGTCATAATTTGATCCGTGGAGTTTAAATTCAATAACGTTCAATTCAGATAATTTTATTAGCAACGGCATAATTTAGATTTCAGGCTTCTAAACCGAGATAGTTTCAACAAGAGAATGTAGTGAAAACCACATAATTTAAGACTATTAAGATAAGACTACCCCAATCGATAGATTGACTTTAATTATTAAGCCCACTTTAGATATATGATTCAACATTTTCCCCGAAATTTGTGGATCGATATCACGATTTGCTTCGAGATTTTTTTTCCGGATTGATAGGCTTTATCTGCTTCACTAGGAAGTCGCTTGGGAAGTTCAATTTCGATACCATTGACGACGGCTCTAAGGAATCGAATCATCTGAGATTTATTGAGTTGGTTGATCGCTGCTTCGTGTGTTACAGAACCTTGCCCACCACGCCAACAAAATCCACCATCCCCTCTTCAACTTCTCCGCCGACAACGCAAGCACCGACTTCACAGGCTGCAAGTCATAAGGATTCCCCTGAACCTGACTATCTCGCTCTCCAAGCACAACCTCAGCCGTAATAGCCTCATCTGTCATAATCCAAAGGACATCACTATCCATAGCCACAGGTTATACCTCAATCAATAATCCTCAAGACTATTCTACCCACAAAGCCTCTCAATTCCGGACGATCGATGGAGATCCCGCCATCTTGTAAAAATCAAACCGATCGGTTCTAATCAAATAGAACATTAAAACAAATCCCGTGACCACACTTTTCGATTCACGCAATCTCAATACTTTATGGGCTTCAATCATTGCCGAAACCCTTGTCCGTTGTGGATTAAAAACTGCAATCATTTGTCCCGGATCGAGGTCAGCTCCCCTAACGATCGCCTTTGTTCAGCATCCACAAATTGAAACCATTCCCGTATTAGATGAACGATCAGCCAGTTTTTTCGCCTTAGGAATTGCAAAACAAACACGTCGTCCAGTGGTTTTAATTTGTTCATCCGGGACCGCAGGCGCAAACTTTTATCCGGCTGTGATTGAAGCAAAAGAAAGCCGAGTGCCGCTGTTGGTCTTGACTGCCGATCGTCCACCCGAATTGCGTGACTGTAATGCAGGACAAGCGATCGAACAACAAAGACTATTTGGTAATTTCCCAAATTACTATACAGAATTGGCAATGCCTGAATTAAATGTATCGCGATTACAATATCTTCGCCAACGATCGGCACAATGTTATCAACAATGTCTCTACCCAATTTCTGGCGTTGTTCATATTAATATTCCATTTCGTGATCCCTTAGCCCCGATCGTAGATCCAGAAGTATCGGCATGGTGCGATCGGCTCCCCGATGATTTCTTTGATCATTTACAACCATTTACCAAACCGCAGCTTCAGCAATCAATCAAACTCCCAAATTCAAAACGCGGCATTATTATTGCAGGAGTCGCACAACCAGAAGACCCGGAAACCTATGTTACTGCGATCGCCCGAATCGCAAATTTTACAGGCTTCACAGTATTAGCCGAAGCCCTATCACCCGTCCGCAACTATAGTCATTTATTCGATCGTAATCTCATTTCTACTTACGACACCATTTTACGAAATCCAAAATTAGCACAATCATTAAAACCAGACTTTGTTCTGCGTATTGGTGAAATGCCCACCAGCAAGATATTACGTCAATGGTTAGATACAAATCTGATTGAAACCTGGATTATTGACGAAGGCGATCGGTCTCTCGATTCACTTCATGGAAAAACTCATAACTGTTTAACATCGGTAACTACATTTGCAAATTCATTAGAGAACTCATCCCAAAATCAAGATTTAGCCTATTCAAAAAAATGGGCAGTTACTGAAAATCAAACCCGTGACACGATCGATCG
>JAYUEU010000425.1:0-7594 GCA_043739065.1 Synechococcales cyanobacterium
GCTCTCTTTTGAAGGGTCATAATTATGCTTACTTCTTCTGAAAATTTTCCAATGGTTACCGTTGGGCTTGCGGTCTACAACGGTGAAAACTATCTTAGTGAAGCCATCGATTCGATTCTCAATCAGACCTTTACAGATTTTGAGTTGGTCATTTCCGATAATGCCTCCACCGATCGCACAGCAAAAATTTGTCAAGAGTATGCAAGCCGGGATCCTCGTATTCGCTATACCTGCGCCGATCGTAACCGAGGAGCCGCTTGGAACCAAAGCCGTGTGATGGAACTGGCCAGCGGTAAATATTTCATGTTGCAGGCTCACGATGATCTGCGAACTCCAGATTATCTAGAGAAATGTGTCGCCGTTCTAGAGAATGATTCAAGTGTTGTTCTCTGTCACAGTTGGACCCGCAAAATCGACAATACAGGTGCTGTTCTGGCGGATCATTACAATGGCCAAATTCGCTCCACCTCCAAGGGATTAAAACGTCAAATTCAACGTCTTGCCAAGCCATTTCTTGGAGATGGTAAAATGAATCTAGATTCAAGTTCTGCCCACGATCGCTTCCGAAGTATAGTCTGTACCTACAATTATTGTTACCAAATATTTGGTCTAATGCGGACCTCGGCCCTGCGTAAAACTGAACTCTGGGGCAATTATAATCATGCGGATAACGTCTTGTTATCCCACTTGATTTTGATGGGGAAATTCTATGAAATTCCAGAGAACCTATTTCTTTCTCGTCGTCATGCTGAACAATCAGAAATGATATTTCAATCCGGAAAGAAACAGAAATCTCGTGAATATGCAATTTGGTGGGATCCAGACAACGCCGATCGTATTGTGATTCCTCGATGGAAGACGTTTTGTGAATATGCCAAAGTAATTCGTAATGCGCCGATCGGCTCGGTCGATAAAGCCGGATGCTATTTCGAGATTGTACGATGGTTACGCGGGTGCCTTTCCACACTATTCCGGGAAATATTAGATGCAATCCATCAAAAGCGGGCGATGCAGAATGCTAGACGTATGAGGACGATCTCTGACTAATGACAGCTTAAAAATCTAATAACAGTTTAAAAATCTAGTTAATCCTATGACCAGTCATCTAACTCCATCCAAAGTAAATCCTGAGTCATGGGAAACCGTACAGACTCCCATTAAAGTATCAATCGTAATTCCTACGTACAACGGACTGAAATTTTTGCCTCAAACGATCACCAGCGTTGTGGCGCAGACCTTTCAGAATTTTGAATTACTACTGATTGATGATGGGAGTTCAGATGGCACCGCCGAATGGGTCGCGCAATTTAATCAAGCACAATCTATCACTAGAACAGGCCATCAAATTCGCTTTTTTCAGCAACAACGCGGTGGAGTGTCTGCGGCCCGCAATCTAGGTATTCAAAGTGCAGTCGGCGAATTCGTTGCATTTTTAGATGCCGATGATCTATGGGTACCTACAAAGCTGGCCCATCAGGTTGATTATCTGACTCAACATCCGCAAGTCGGATTGGTGCATGGCTGGATTGCTTTGATGAATGAAGCGGGGATCCTAACAGGACGAGTATTATCATCGCGCCCAGAAGACTCGTCGTTAGCTCGGTTACTCACTAAAAATTCTGTCGCTTGCCAAACCGTCATGGTGCGCCGCAGTTGTTTTGAGCAAGCGGGTGTGTTCGATCCTAAAGCCGATACGGTGGAAGATTGGGATGTGTGGATGCGGGTGGCCAAGTTCTATCCGATCGCCGTCCTACCCGAAGTCTTAGCCCATTATCGTCAAGTAGAAACCAGCCTATCGAGATCCCACGAACGCATGGAACCGATTTATGGATATGTCATCGAGAAGAACTATGCGTTTTGTCAGGATGAATTAACTCGACTCGGATTGGACGATCGTACACTCAAGGCAAAAAGCTACGCATCGGCCTATCAGTGTCTTGCCTGGAAAGCGATTCAGTGCAAACTCCCCAACGTGAGGCAAGCCTATAACTACCAAAGCCGAGCATTAAATCATCGTCCTAAAATTATCTTCACGTTGGAGTATTGGCGCTTGTTGGTAGCCATCGGCCTTAAGACCTTACTTCCTCCGAAGCGTTACCAATTACTCCAAAGCTACTTTTATGGATTGCGATCGGGATCCAAGGCCAAATCCAAATCCTGAGAAATCCGGGTCGGAAGACCATCAATACTCACTTGATTTTTATCTTTCCAATACTGTTGAATGCCACTCTCGCCTTTTTTCTCAGCCCATTGAATGAGTGCCGATCGCTGGCCTTGAAATTCGTACTCTGGAACGCCCAAGCCGCAAGAAGTTTGGGCCGATTCGATGCGTAGTTGAATAATTTGTCTAGTGCCAGGACGTAATTCAAAATTAGTCGCAAGTGTCGCCCAAGCCGCATCACCCGGTCGCACCACTGTTGCATTGCCATAGAGCCTTAAAATCCAAGGCTTCTGTTCAAACCCACAGAACATAATTGTCATGCGCGGATCCACTAAAAGATGCGCACTCGCTTCGTTGCCACTGCCCGTGAGATCCAGATACGCTACGGTCCGATCGTCCAAAATTCTAAAGCTATCTATCCCCTTAGGTGACACATTGACGCGCCCTGTGGCGATCGCAGTAGCCGTAAAAAACATATGCTGTTGGTTAATAAACTCCTGTAATTCTGGGGTGATACTCTCGTAGAGCTTAGACATGAGTTGGCCTTTTTCCTGAAAATCGATCCTATGGGCGAGTATACGTCTTATTCTAAAACGTAATCTGAAACGTAAAGTGACGCGGGTTTTGACCGCAGGGATGAATTGAAATGAGCGATCAAGATTTACTTAAAAAACAAGTGGGCTATGCCGCTGCCGATCGCGTTAAATCTGGCATGATTGTCGGTCTTGGGACGGGTTCGACGACTGCATTTGCGATTCAAGCGATCGGTGAACGGTTGCAGTCTGGCGATCTCAAAGACGTAAAAGGCATTCCGACCTCATTCCAAGCGATCGTCCTAGCGCGCCAATATGGAATTCCCTTGGTGGGTCTTGATGAAGTAGACCATATCGATATTGCGATCGATGGCGCAGATGAAGTGGACCCCCATAAAAATCTGATCAAAGGGGGAGGGGCAGCTCACACCCAAGAAAAAATTGTTGATTCCCTGGCTGAACAATTCATCGTTGTTGTGGACGAGTCCAAGTTAGTTGACAAACTCGGATCCACTTTTCTACTTCCCGTTGAAGTCTTGCCCATGGCTGTTGCTCCCGTCAGCCGTGCGATCGAAGCCCTCGGCGGTAAACCCACTCTCCGCATGGGCGTTCGGAAAGCTGGCCCGGTTGTAACGGATCAAGGCAACTTAGTTATAGATGTCAAATTCGACAACATTCCTGACCCAGAGGGCTTAGAGAAGACGCTGAATAATATTCCCGGTGTTTTGGAAAATGGATTATTCGTTAACGTGGCTAATCTGATTTTGGTCGGTGAAATTAAGGATGGGAAAGCGATCGTACGTGAAATCTAGAGATTTAAGCGGCTGAAAAGATCTTCCGTTAGTGTCAAAAGACCCGATCCCCCTAGCCCCCTTAAAAAGGGGGAACTTGAATTTAACTTAAAGTCCTCCTTACCAAGGGGGATTTAGGGGGATCGAACCTATCGATATTACAAGCGGCTCAAAAGATTCACCCGCTATGATAAAAATGAATTCCATCTAAAAACTACGATCGCTATGCAATACCGCCGCTTCGGACGAACCAACCTGCAAATGCCCGTCTTCTCCTGCGGTGGAATGCGCTACCAACATTCCTGGAGCGACCTGATTGAAAAAGACATCCCCGAAGCCAACCAAAAAAATCTCGAAGCCATCATCCATCGCGCCCTAGAAGTCGGCATCAACCACATTGAGACCGCCCGAGCCTACGGAACCTCAGAACTCCAACTCGGCAAAATTCTCCCGACTATTCCGCGTGATCAACTGATTGTCCAAACGAAAGTCGTAGTCAAAGACAGCCCCAAAGACTTTCTCGATACTTTCCACAACTCTCTTAAGCTCCTCAATCTCGACTATATCGACCTCTTGGGGATTCATGGTATCAATCTTCATAGCCATATTGATACCTGCCTCGCCCCTGGTGGATTGCTAGATGTGGCCCGCAAGTTACAAGCTGAAGGCAAACTTCGCCACATCGGATTCTCAACCCACGGCCCGACCGACGTGATCGTGAAGGCGATCGAAACCGACCAATTCGACTACGTAAATCTTCACTGGTACTACATTAATCAAACTAACTGGGAGGCGATCGAAGCCGCTACTGATCACGATATGGGCGTATTCATCATCAGTCCCAGCGACAAAGGCGGAAAACTTTACGAACCTCCCCAAAAGCTCGTCGATCTCTGCCAACCGCTCAGCCCCATGGTGTTTAATGATTTGTTCTGCCTCAGCCATCCCCAAGTTCATACCCTAAGCCTTGGTGCAGCAAACCCAACGGACTTCGACGAACATCTTAAAACCCTGGATTTAATTGAAAATGCTGACAAAATCTTGCCGCCAATTTTAGCCAAACTCGATCAAGCAGGCATAGATGCCTTAGGCGAAAACTGGTGGCGCAATTGGCATAAAGGTTTGCCCCGTAATGAAGACACACCCGATCGGCTCAACATCCCCATGACCCTCTGGCTACGAAACCTAGTCCTCGCTTATGACATGCACGACTACGCAAAAGGCCGATATAATCTCTTAGGCAACGCGAGTCATTGGTTCCCAGGATCTCGTTTTGACCCTGAAATTAACCTCGACCAACTTCGACCACTGCTAGCTAATAGCCCCTTCGCCCAAGAGATCCCGAAACTTCTCACTGAAGCGCATCAACTTCTGGTGGCCGAAGCTACACAGCGCTTGAGTAAAAGTAGCTAAAGAATATTTGAACGCTAGTCCCAGCGGGATGATTTAGAGTCTTAGGGAATAATTTTTAGCAAGCATTGAGTCGATCGGTGAACGGTTTTACACCTCTGACTAATCGATCAATCCTATTAAATACCTCATCAAATCAGACTCTCGGGTTGCGATTCGATGAGGTATTTTTAATTCAGACCTTAAATTTTATAATCTTCATCGAGAATCATCATGACGGCTAGCAACTTATATAGCGAAGATCACTACATCGTATTAGAGACCGATCGTCCCGAAACGTTGCTTGAGGCTACAGAACTTGCAGTCAAACTGAGAACCTTACTCCAACAGCAGCCGGACCTTATTCCAGACGACCTTCGATCGCAATCAGCAGAGGAGCAAGTCCGATCGCTTCTCGATACCGTTTGTGAACTCGATATGGGTATCGGTCAATACCTTCAGTGGTACGCTGTTCGTCTAGAAAAATAGTCCTTAAATCACACCTTGCATAAAGCCTTACATGAAAAATGTCCGCTTGTTTGGCGCTTCAGTTTGGAATTCTAGATCAGCACATTCCCCAGGTGAAGTCACGATCGCCACTTCAACTGAATTCTCTTTATTAGAACTCGGTGAAACCTTGACCTTGACATCCGGTCCAAAAAAACGTGTCATCTTGTCCTCTTTCCCTTTCCAGGTCTCCAAGTCAATCAACGGCGACTCGAACTCCATTACCAACGTATAAAATCCATCGGTTAGCGTCTCCCAAATTCCACTCATCACAGGCCGATGATCCGTCGTTGGACTCATTCCCAATGCACCCAATACCGCATCTAGATGAGCCTCTTGACCATAACGATATCGCGTCACATCATTAAAAATTTGAAGCTGAGTCTTGGTTGCTTGATCAGGACGCAGGGCTAATACGTCCGATGTTGGCTCCACCTTAATGGGCACGGGCTTCAGTTCTGCGGCTTTCAACGCAAGACCACCTAGCAATAGGGGAATCCCGTAGAAAAAACAGGCCAAATTTAATGTCGGCTGATTCGTTGCATAAGCATAGACCCCAACCGCTGTCATTAAACCGCCTAAACTTTGCCCAAGAATTGCAAGAGGAAGTTTGCGTAGCATGGTCAATACCTGCCCTTGATTAAAAGTTAAGAAATGTGAATATATATTCTATTATCCAGTGAGATGGCACGACTGCGATCGGCAATCATGAAAAGCATGTAGCAATTCTGCGTCAAACGTATTAAGCCTAGATTAATCTCCCTAACAGACCATGCCCTTTCTTCCTTAAATCGTGATAATAGGGGTAAATATAGGGGTAGAAGTCTATAATTTAGGCATTGTCCTAAATGGATAAGTCTGAGTGTAAAGGGCTAGAGCATCAGTGAAGATGTCTGCCCTACATCCAAAATAGATTTAGGATCGAGACTTGCCCTGCTGGAGTTAATAATATGATTTCCGATCGAGTGCTTTCCAATCAAGAACAATGTGCTCTGGCTGACGAAAAGAGTGATGAAGTTCTCAAACAGCTTAATTCTTTGCGTAAAGAGGACGAAACCCTCTCCAATATTCTTGCGGTAGATGTATGGGCATTGGCTAAGACGATGGATGAGTTTCAGCCCGGTTTTTGGTCGGCGTTTATGAAAAATCGTGAACAATCGTTGAGGCGCTTCATGAGCGAGATTGTTAATTCTAAACCCGTCGATGTTCGTCGTCCGCCATTTCTACGCTAATCCGTTCAGTGATTTTTACTTTCGAGGCTGTTTCCGTTTGGAAGTGGCGACTTTTGTGGGCGGAATTGAGGTTGTAGGTTTAGAACGTCCTGCTGTCCTGAATCGTTGCTGCCCCCAGCGTTGCAAAAACTGCCATCGCGATCGCAAAGATTTCGGTTGCCAAGGCTTAGTTATTCCAGTTAAAAAATCGGTCCAAGGCAACGATAGGTACCTCGCCCATCCCCAACACAGGACGCTATTAAACGCTAGAAAAAATTTCACAACAGTAGCATCTACTATCCCGTGCAACGATGATTCTGTTACAGCATAGACCGCCAGAGATGCAGTCATACCGACGCTTAAGCCAATGGCGAGTCCTTTCAATCGTGGGTAGCGCAAACTGATTAAACCGACCACTAGTGGCAAGGCAAAACTGGTTGTGATAGGGCTAAGGTCTGCAGTGTTCTGAAAGATACTCCCCATTTCCGATACTGTACTGCCCAAAATTCGGAACGGGATTTGGGAGGCATTGATTAGATAAATTCCTCGTAGCAAAAACAGGCCACAGCTCCCCATGCCCACACCTAACCAAAATGCGATCGTTCGTCTTCTTCTGCCAAAGGTCATGGCCAGCACGATCGCTAACCCTCCCATCACTAGTTTTGAGGGTGCGGTAACTTCTTGTTCATCTATCCAAAATCGGGCATCAATATAGCCTTGGTCGCGTGCCCAGTCGAAGTAATTTGGGGCGGGTCGTTTGGGTTGTTGGGCAAATTTTAGAGCGGCGGCAGCATCAAGTGCTCCGGCCCCAAAGTTATTCCTTACATCCCTATTGTGGACTAGGGCCGATCGGGTTAGCAATGTTCCGATTTCATCAGGATCCGTTACTCCCAATGTATGTAGAAGCGCCGCCACCCCAGCAACGTGAGGAACAGCCATACTGGTACCTTGGTAGGGTGCGAAGATCGACACATTCATTGTGCGATCGAAGGTATTTTGTAA
>JAYUEU010000426.1:0-3551 GCA_043739065.1 Synechococcales cyanobacterium
ACTGGGAACCGATATTGGTGCAGGGACTAGCTTTTCACTCCTGCAAACGGCTAACGAAGCTTACAAAGTTTGCCAATTACAAGACCAAACATTATCTGCTATTCAAATGCTTTTCCTATTAACTCTCGGAGGTGCCCGATCGCTTTCACTTGATAATACGATCGGGAATTTTAATATTGGAAAAGAAGCTGATTTTGTTGTATGGAATCCTAAAGCGACTCCCCTGATGGCATTACGGAATGCTGCACCGTTGAATAATTGGGATGATGTGAACGATCGGTTGTTTAGTTTGATGATAATGGGTGACGATCGCTGTGTCGAGGCAACCTATATTCTGGGCGATCGAGTGACTGTAAATTAAACTAGTGAATCAAACTAATAACGTTAATACATGATCATAACCATCAACTCCGATCGATCGAATCACCATAGGTCGTAAAGCTTGTACTTGCAAATCAAACTCTTCAACCCCCAATCGACCCCGCAAAATCAATAAATCATTGCGAGATTGTTGCCATTCGGAGGCTTGAATTTGTTCTAATGTATACATGGCCAAAATCGCGGATAATAAGGCATCATTACTTTTTCCGAGCAATGCCTGCGCTGCCGAAAAGTAAGTTAAATTCATTCCCTGCAAATATCGATCGCCCGATTCCTGGGCCGCTTGTAATCCTGCAATCAAATAGGGTAATGCCTCAGATGGTTGATTAATCATTACATAGGCAATGCCCAAACTATTGTTGCAAAGTGCTTGGCTAGCCCGATCGTCCTGACTAGCAGCTAATTTTAAGCCTTGCTTCAATTGAGAAATCGGAATCTCAGCACTATCATCATCAAGACGATCGAATTGTCTAGCCCGCAGAATTTCACTATAGCCCGTGTTTGCCAATGCATTCGCTTGACCCAAGGAATCGCCCATTTGTCGCGCTAAAATCAATGCTTGCTGTGCATATCGAAGCGCTTCATCGTAGTCCTTTGCAAGGGCGAATGTGCGGCTGAGATGATTGAGATTTGCAATGGCGCAAGGATAATCTTCTGCACTTTGAGCAATCTCTAATGCCTCTTGATGAAAACCAATAGCGCTGTCGGTATACTTTGCGACCTGCTGCGAATACCCAATTAACGTTAAAATTCGGGCTTTTTCCTGCGTCTTGTCCACTTGTCGCAATGGCTCATCTAAATAGGTCAATAAATCATTCAAACTACCCTGGGACAGCAATGCAACCATTCCACCATAGAGCGGGAAATAGGTCTTTTGTGAAAAACTCCGGAGCAATTGTAAGACTATTTGAAAACTTACAGCCTGTAAACTCGGACGTAACGTCGCAAAATGACTAGAGAGTTGACTCCACAATACCGTAAATGTCAAAAAGGTCGAAATACAGAGTTGCCGTCCACCTTTTGAATTATAAGGCTGAGTTTCCGCCCAATCGACTAATCCACGCTGACTAGTCAATAAAACAATTGCTAATTCAACCCAATCGCTATCACTAATATCCGCTTTCCAATCACTTAGGGCTAATTCAGTATTATTCAATACAGCAAATAAAGAACCCGGTACATCACTTTTAACCGTCTTTGCCCACAATCTCCAAGGTCCAACTGATTCAGATTGATTCCCAAACCCTAAATTAGATGATTTCTCAAACATCCATTGAACTAAACTGAGTTCTAAATTCTTCCACGATGCCAGCCCACGCGGAATTCCTTGGGCGATCGCTTTTAATGTCTCCCGTCCATCTGCCATACTCGTCAGACGGGTGGCGAGTTGCTGCTGCTGATCGAGCGTTAGGCGGTTGGGATGGTTGGGATCAATGGTGTGCAGCCATGCCGCGAGTTGATCCTCTGGCTTTGCACCCAAAATCTCGCTAATAGCCGCTGCGATCGCACCTGTTCTCTGTTGTTCGATTTGATACCGTTGCCATTCGGCTTGAATTGTTTTTAGGGCACGCTGTTGACGAATAGCTTTGGCTTGTTTAAGGTCGTCATCGGAGTCTAGGTTTTGGGCAATGATTTCACGACGATCGCTTAGGCATTGGTCAAAGAGTTCATCGGTTCCTGTTTCAAACTCCTGAACAATCCGATCGTAAATCTGAAATGTGCCTCGAATTTTTCCTTTTAAGGTTTCGGTGATGAGGTCATCGATCGCCGATTGATAGCGAGTTTGAAGCGCTAGATCCATCACAGTCACCTGAGCTAATTTGTCTGCTAATTTATTTATTATGTATCTCGGCGCGCACAATTGATGAACGCTACAATAACTTCAACTACTTTCACAAATTAAGTTAATGATAGAGGTAATTCTAGCAGTTTTAGCCGTATCTGCCGCAGCCGGAATGCGATCGGTGTTGCCATTGTTAACGATCGGTTGCATAGCGGGATCGGATCTGTGGTCAAAGATCCCAATTTTGGAGCATATTTCGCCCCAAGTCTTACTGGGAGTTCTGGTTAGTGGATCATTGATTGAATTGTTGGCTTCTAAAAATCGAGTTGGAATTCGTATTTCACAACTTGTAGAATTAGTTCTCAGCCCATTAGTCGGAGGACTTTTAGGGATTGCGATCGCCAGAACTGCAGATCTAAGCGATGCAATCATTATCTTGCTCGGTATTACTAGTGCTCTATTAGCATTTGTATTGCAATTGGTTCAAGTCGGTTGGTTTTATAGACTACGAGGATTGCCGCTGTGGGCGATTTTCACTCAAGACTTTCTTTGTGTGGCATTGATCATTTTTGCCGTGAATGCACCGCAGCAAGGTGGAATTATTGCACTGATATTATTGTGGTTAGCAATTCGGAGTGCAAGTGAATGGAACAATTGGAGCCGATCGTCCATTCGATCAAAAAATGATCAAGATTGATATCTACATCATTTAATTTGTATTTGGGTTTTCATCAGGCGTTGTACTAATCTGAGAATTTCGTTTTCGTTCTGCCAATTTCAAAAGAATTTCTTCATGGTATGACTGAGTAATAGGATAGAAATAAGCTAATATCACACCCAAAATCAAAAACACGGTTGGTAATGGACCAATGGACCACCGAATGGCTTCGATCGCGGCAGGGGGTTGTACTGCTAATGCTCCGTTGTAGCCGGAATGTTCTAATGCCTGACCAACAGCAAACAAACCAGCGGCCAATCCGACTTTTTGTAATAACACCATAAAGGCATAGAAAAAGCCTTCCCGTCGTTTTCCAGTATTCAATTCATCCAAATCAATCACATCCGGTAACATTGACCAAGGAATCAAATATGCAGTCGAAACACCAAAGCCCGCTAATATGCCCAGAAAATACATCAAATTAACTTGACCTGGTTGCAATGTAAATAATCCAACCTGCGCCACTAACCAAATTCCCATTCCAGCGAAATACGCCGCCTTTTTTCCATAACGCCCGCTAAACCAACTCCAAAATGAAAGCGCAATCAATGCTGTTCCTTGAACTGCCAGCACTAAGTTATTAGCCACCGACGGCGGCAATTGCATGTATTTGAGTACAAAGAACTGAATCACGGTCGCCATGATCTGAAGGGCCAACCACGAGCAAAG
>JAYUEU010000427.1:0-5201 GCA_043739065.1 Synechococcales cyanobacterium
AAGTTCTAATGCAACTTTAATAGTAGTTAGGGGTGCACGCAAATCATGGGTAATACCGCTAACCCAGGCTTGAATTTCTCGTTGGCGAAGTTGTAAAGCTTGAATTTGAGCTTGGAGAGCTTGCTCTTGATCGCTTGGTGACGGTGGCGCGAATGAGTCCCTAAGACGATCGTGTTGGGCTTGTTTCGCAATTTGTCCATGGATCATTTCCAGTAATTCATCACGACGAAATGGCTTAGCTAAGTAATCATCGGCTCCTAACAGTCCCTGTCGCTGCTCCGATCGGTTCTCTTTCCCGGTCAAAAAAATGAACGGAATCTCTGCCGTCGTACGCTCATCACGTATTCGTCTTAGAACTTCATACCCGTCCCAAGTAGGCATCACAATGTCACAAAGGATTACATCGGGGACATGGGCCAGCGCACTTTTTACGCCAGATTCACCATCAATTGCTTCTAAAGCCTCAAAGCCATCCGATCGTAAAATCTCTACGATATTCGATCGAGCATCAGTGTCGTCTTCAATTACCAAAATCTGAACAGTTCTCATGTGGAATTAATTTGCCAAAAATCTCTAGCAAGCTCTATGTGTTGGTCAAATATTTATTTATTGTTACAGATTAATCTTAAGAACTATATAGAATATTGCTGTTTTTCTCTACCTATATTTGAGATGATTGGCCAAATAATATATAAATATATATTATTATTTAAAGTCACCATTGCGGCGGTTGTGAGCTTGAATTTAATTTGCTACTGCTAAAATATTATTAACTTCCACATCGCAATTTTATATATCCGCGCAATTTTATATATCCGCCTTCATACATCCGCCTGAATCCACACTATCAGATTGAGGTTGACTTTATGGGGTTACGACTTGCGAAGGGAACGGATTGTACGCTCTTCGCGTTCTGGTATGAGGCTGAAATTCATCAGGGCATCAGTTATCAAGGAGATCTATTCGTTGCGGTGATGACATTTCAAATTCGCCGCCAAGGAGATGCCTACGATCTGGCCTCTGAGGTCGATGCAACACTAGGAGCAGCTTTAGTCATGCTCACCACAACGAGTTATTTCGTAGGAGCGGACCTGAGCCGACAGGGGTGGCAAGCCTTTATTTCGCCTGTGCCCCCTGTTTCGGCTAGTTAGATGGGATTAGCTAGACTAGTTATACCAGTCCGACCAGCTTCATACTTAAGTCCCACATGCGAGCGGCTTTCACATCATCACTGCCCTTAGATAGCTCTTGAACAAAAGCTTGGCGACCTTCCTTTTGACGGTTACCCCAACTCCAATGAACCCCAGATTGACTAAACCCAGGATCCGCGATTACCTGTGCCGTACGTTCTCCCGCTAATTCCTGAGATACGTAGCCTTTTGTGATATTTTTTTGGAACCAAGGAAAGATTTTTTGAAACAGTTTCGGTGCGTTGCGGAATAACGGCGTATCGGCCACACAGCCGGGATACAAAGAATTAAAGACAATTCCTGTTTCGGGGCCAAAGCGACGATCGAGTTCTCGAATGGTCATCATGTTGCAAAGTTTGCTATCTTTGTAGGCTTTCCCGGCCTTGAATGCCTTGCCATCAATCATCGCGATAGGGGCTTTAAATCCAGCTTCAAATCCTTGCAAATCGCCCAAATCTGCTGGAGCTGGAATTGGAATTTTTCCGCCTAGCTCTTTGGAATTGGCCGTAACAGTGCCTAGAATAATCAGCCGTTTCTCAGGAGCCGTCGATCGTTGCAAATCAGGCAACATCAATTGACACAGTAAAAAATGCCCCAGATGGTTGGTTGCAACACTAATTTCGTAGCCTTCCGGACTACGTTCGGGCTGCTTAAGTAGAGGCAAGTAGGTAGCGGCGTTGCATACCAAGGCATCAAGGGGAAGACCACTGCTGCGAAAGGTTTCGACAAACTGCCGAACGCTAGCAAGAGAACCTAAGTCAATGTGCATCAGGGTGTAGCTATCCGGAGACATGCCCAAGCTCATCGCTGCTTTTTCAGCTTTCCGTAAGTCTCGACAAGCCATCACAACGTGCCATCCCCGTTTTTTCATCGCTTTTGCTGCATACAGGCCGACTCCAGAAGACGCTCCGGTGATGACTACGGTGGGGGAATTAGATTGTGTCATAAGAGTGAAATGCCAAGTTAAAAGTTAAACAGGTTCAGGCGAGAAGCCAAAACTTAAAAAATGCGAGAGTCTATGATCTACGGTTAGTCATTGGGCCATTCGCGCCTCGTCTTCTAAGTTTTTTATCTGGAAACGCTACAGTCCGTCGCATCTCGTAGCACTTCTTAACTCATAGTTTTAATACTCATAGCTTTAATTAGGGGTCTCTGGGACGTTTAGGTTTTAGCATAATTCGCAATCGTCCCAACCAATAACGAAGGCGAGGTTCACCTTGAGGGCGATCGTTTTCCTGGGTGAATTTTGCATCCAAGAGATCTTTGAGCTTAGTGCTTGTAAGGGGACGATTCACTGCGCCATTTTCCACTAGGGAAATCGAACCTGTTTCCTCCGACACCACGACGCAAACACATTGACTCACCCGCTCGGTTATGCCCATGGCGGCCCGATGTCGAGTCCCCAATTGTCGAGAGGCTGGACGCTCTGACAGAGGTAAAATCACACCTGCCGCAATTATTTTATTTTCACGAACGAGGACGGCTCCATCGTGAAGCAAGGTTGAATTTTGAAAAATGGTTTGAATCAGTTCTCGTGATAAGTCTGCATTCAATTTCACTCCAGGTACAGAGAAGTCACGCTCATCAATCACGCCATCGGTTTCCAGAATGATTAAAGCGCCTGTTCGGTTTTGGGATAGATCCTTAACGGCATCAACAAGTTCATCAATGCCGCTTTGATCACGTCCCGGCGATCGTCGAGTTGACTGAAGCAACTGGAGAATCTCGCCACGACCTAGCAATTCTAGAAAACGACGAAACTCAGGTTGCAAGATAAAGGCCATCACAACGGCAGAACCGACAACCAGGTTTTGCAACACAAATCCCAACAGCTTCAATTCTAAATACCGACTTACTGTGGCGGCCATCATTAATGCAATTAGCCCACGCACCATCCATAGAGTTCGGCGCTCACCCACGATTAGCAGCATCATATAGATCATGACTAGCACAAGGCCAATGTCAATGATCGATCTTAGATTTTGCCAGAGAAATTTTAAAAACGCCCCTGCTACATCCTGGCTAGAAATCCATTGGGTAACAGAGTCGGTCATTTGTTTCAACGGAGGAGGATTTGAACGTTAAGGAGTTGAAGAACTTACAGAGTGAGAATTTATAGTTTGAGATGGTTGGGGAGTCGATCGTGGCGGAGCAGATCTTCCAAGGTTTCTCGCTCTAAGATCAAATTTGCTTGACCCTGATTGACCAATACAGCGGCTGGGCGAGCGATTCGGTTGTAATTGGAGGACATGCTGTAGTTGTAGGCTCCTGTGTCCATGACGACTAAGGTGTCACCAAATTCAGCTTTGGGTAGCTTTGCGTCTTTAATTAAGACATCACCCGATTCACAATGTTTACCAGCGATCGTTACCGTTTCGCTTAGCGGTTCTGACATTCGATTCGCAAGAATTGCAAGATAAAGCGACTCGTAGGTGATAGGCCGAGGATTGTCCGACATCCCGCCGTCAACACTCAGGTAGGTCCGAATTTCGGGAATTTCTTTCTGTCCGCCAACGGTATAGGCCGTTATGCAGGAAGTTCCGACCAACGATCGGCCCGGCTCTGAAATCAACTTAGGCAAAGGAATATTTTCAGCTTTACACGCTGCCATGACTGAGTCGCAGACGACCTTAGTCCAGTCTTCGATACTGGGGGGATCATCCTGCTCTGTGTAGCGAATTCCCAAACCACCGCCAATGTTTAGTTCGGTGATGCTCAATCCCTTGGCTTTGGCTTTAGTCAGCCAGTTGACCATCACTCCACCTAAATCTTCGTGAGGCTTGAGTTCAAAAATCTGAGATCCGATGTGGGCATGTAGTCCAACAAAGTCGAGGCTAGGATTTGCCACAACAAAATCAAAAACAGCATCGACTTGATTACGATCGAACCCGAATTTGCTATCAATGCGTCCAGTCTTAATATATTCGTGGGTGTGGCACTCAATTCCCGGCGTTAGACGTAGCATGATTCGAGTGGTTTTGCCCGATGCTTTGGTTAGTTCAGCTAGCGATCGCAACTCTTCCCAATTGTCTACAATGACCGTCACGCCGCAATCGATCGCCATTTGTAATTCGTCGATGGCTTTGTTGTTGCCATGAAGATAGGTTTTGTCAGCGGGGACTCCGGCTTGGGTTGCCGTCAAGAGTTCGCCGCCGGATACTACATCAATGCCTAATCCTTCACTGGCGACGATCGCACAGATTGCAAGACAGTTCCAAGCTTTTGATGCATAAATTACAAGCGACTCGCCTGCATAGTGTTTTTTGAATGAGTCACGATACTGCTGACAGGCCACACGTAGGGTTTGTTCATCCACAATATAAAGAGATGTACCAAATTCTTTCGTTAAGTCCACTACATCACAGCCGCCGATTTCTAGGTGATCTCGATCGTTTACCTTGGCCGTTAGTGGGAGAAGGGATTGGTTTGGCGAGGTTGCATCAAGTAGATATTGATACGCAGTATTTTGAAGATTTTTTGAAGTCCGAATTGGAGTCGCAACCATTTTGCTTAATTCCTGCCCGCTGCAAGGTCTTTCATATGAATTCACACAGTTATTTAGTGTATCGTCGTTTGGCGATCGCTCAGAACCCTAATTTCTATGGTCTCAATTCCAAATTTTCTACCACCCCAGCTCAAATCTGCCACAACCGATGACATTGAAAGGTTGCTTGCCCTTGATGCTGACTGCTTTGGCAAGCTCTGGAGCCGGGATCATTATCTAAGAGAGATTGAGAGTCCCAACAGTGACATTTTGATTTTTCATCAGCCCGAATCGCATAGCCCTGTGGCTTATGGCTGTGTCTGGGCGATCGTGGACGAGGCACACATCACCATTTTAGGTACGCATCCAGATCATCAACGGCGAGGCTATGCCCGTCAAGTCTTAGCCGGATTATTACAATTGGCGATCGGGCGCGAACTCAAACACGCGACTCTTGAAGTGAGAGCCAGCAATGAAGGTGCGTTGGCGTTGTATTCGTCCTTTGGATTTGAGGTGGCCGGGCGACG